>CAYTWV010000555.1:718-3235 GCA_964442235.1 uncultured Myxococcales bacterium
CCCGCTATGTGCTGGTGACCAGCCCCGGGCCCCGGGAAGGCAAAACCACCATTGCCTGCAACCTCGCTGCTGCCAATGCCATGGCTGGAGCAAAGACCCTGTTACTGGATTTGGATATGCGTCGCCCCAGGGCCCATCGAGTGCTGGGGGCCAGCCGCCAGCCGGGACTTACCGAAGCCTACCAGGGCAGCGTAACCCTGGATTCGGTGATTCAAGCGACGCCCGTACCGGGCCTTGACTTGATGCCCTGCGGGGCCCTGGCTCCCAATCCGATCGAGATTCTTGAATCAACTCGTTTTCGTGACATGATGGAGTACTTGTTGGGGCGGTATGACACGGTCGTTGTGGACTCGCCGCCCTTGCTTGCTGTGGCCGATGCGAAGATACTCAGTTCCCTGATGCAGACCACGGTGCTGGTGGCCAAGGCTGGGTCGACGACCAAAGAGGCGCTTCGGGAGGCGTACGAGATGCTTGCGGGAGTTGTGCAAACTCGGGTGGGTGTGGTTTTGAACCGATTCGACATCGAGAAGCACTCCTATAAGTACTATTACTATCGTTCTAAGCGTTACGGATACTATAATTATTACGCATACACTGACGATTCGACAGGGGCGGCCGCCGGCAGCCCAACTGAATCGTCCGGTGAAGAGAGGAGTTCCTGATGGCGAAGGCTGTGGGAATCGACTTGGGTACGACGTTTTCCTGTGTGGCAACCATGGAGGGCGGCCTGCCCGTCGTGATTACCAACCAGGAGGGGGGCCGGACGACTCCGTCGGTTGTGGCGTTTTCCGAAGACGGTCGGCTTGTGGGCAATTCAGCACGACGCCAGGCCGTCGCAAACCCGGAGTATACGGTGTTTGCGGTGAAGCGTCTCATGGGCCGCAAGTATGAAAGTCCGGAAGTGGAGCGAACTCGTTCCATGTCTCCGTTCCGAATTGCTCCTGCGCCCAACGGCGATGCGCATGTGGATCTGCGGGGCAGGCTCTATTCTCCGCCGGAAATTTCTGCGTTTATCCTTGAGTCCTTGCGGCAGTACGCCGAGGACTATCTGGGCGAGCCGGTCACGCAGGCCGTGGTCACGGTGCCCGCGTATTTCAACGATGCTCAGCGGCAGGCGACGCGCGATGCCGGGCGCATTGCGGGACTCGAGGTTCTGCGAATCATCAACGAGCCCACGGCTGCGGCCTTGGCCTATGGATTGACAAAGGACGCCAGTGGTTTGGTGGCGGTGTTCGATTTGGGTGGTGGCACTTTTGATATCTCCATCCTGGAATTGGGCCAGGGGGTGTTCCAGGTCAAGGCCACCCACGGCGACACGTTCCTGGGCGGTCAAGACATCGACAATCGAATCGCCGAAGTGTTGATTCAGGAGTTCCTGGAGCGCGAAGGCGTGGACCTTCGTCACGATTTTGTGGCGTTTCAGCGAATCAAGGAAGCTGCCGAGAAGGCCAAGATCGACTTGTCCATGGTGGAGGAGACTGAAATCGGTCTGCCCTTCATCTATGCGGACAATCAGGGGCCTCGGCACATCAAGCGGTTGTTCAGCAGGAAGGAGTTGGAGGCTCTGGTGGCTGACATTGTGGAACGCACCATCTGGCACTGCGACAAGGTGCTAAAGGATGCGGGCCTGGCCGTGGGAGACATCAGCGATGTCTTGCTGGTCGGCGGTATGACCAAGATGCCGTTGGTGCGCGCCAAGGTGGCTGGGTTCTTCGGCAAGCAGCCGAATCGGGGAGTGAATCCCGATGAGGCCGTGGCGGTGGGCGCTGCAATACAGGCGGGCATTCTAACGGGCGACGTGCAGGACGTGCTTCTGCTGGACGTGATTCCGCTGTCGCTGGGTATTGAGACCAAGGGCGGCGTGTTTACCAAGTTGATTGAGCGAAATCGGACGATTCCGACTTCGGTCACGGAAATTTTTACTACGGCCGAGGACTACCAGTCCGTGGTGAACATCCATGTGCTGCAGGGCGAGCGTCCCATGGCGCGTGACAACAAATCGTTGGCTCGATTCGAATTGGTGGGGTTGCCTCCAGCCCGGCGAGGGGTGCCGAAGATCGAGATGACCTTCGAGGTGGATGTCAACGGCATCCTGGCTGTGCGGGCACGCGACCTTGCCACGGGCAATGAACAATCGGTGCGTGTCCGGCCCTCCAGCGGGCTCAATGAGCGGGAAATCGACCGAATCATTCAAGAGGCAACGGAGCACCGGACCAAGGACTCGGCCCGCAAGGAACTGGCCGAACTGAAGAACAAGTTGGAGGGGTTGCTCTATACAACGGAACGGTCATTGGCCGAATTTCAGAGTTATCTTACTCCTGAAGAGAAAGAGCGAATCGTGTCGGATATGGAGCGCAGCCGCGACGCACTGGACGGCGACGACGAGAATGCGATCACCGAGGCGATGCTGCAGCTCGAGAAGTCTTCTTATCGAATTACAGAAGTTATGTACAAAGACCTGACCTAAGTATTTTTCAAATCCAAGCTGCATGACCGGTAACGAGAAGGGAGACATGG
>CAYTWV010000556.1:0-3234 GCA_964442235.1 uncultured Myxococcales bacterium
GGGTGAAGAGTTGTGGTGGCAAGATCGAGGGTGGAGTTGTGGACGGCAAACCGATCATCAATCGTACCGATGATCCGGACCTGCCGAACATGGACCCCCTGGAAAGTTTGGAAAACCAGAGCATATTCGTGGACAGACCTCCGGTCGCAAGCCCCTACCACTAGCGGGTTGGGATTTCGAGTCGGTAGACGGCACTTTTGCTACGCGTTGAAGGTTAAGCAGGCATGCGGCTAGGGAACTGGATAGCTCTGTTAGTGGTACTGGCGTCTCCGGTGGGGGCCAGTGCCCAAGGGGTCGGCAAACTTAGCCTGCCAAAGACTGACCGTCAGCAGGGGCTGGTTGCAGGCAGTTTTCTGTTTGTTCCTCAGCTTTCGCTCGGCGTTGGTTATGACAGCAACCTCTTTTACGAAGCCAATGACGAATGGGAAACGCCCAATGGCGTGATGCGCATGACCCTTACCCCGGCTCTGTCGATTTCCAACCGCAACCCCGGGGATTTCCGGGTCTCGCTGGATGGGTCGGCCCTGGTTAATCGTTACTTCTCCGACGACGCCGCCGTTTCAGAGCAAAACGGGGTGGGCGGCGAGTTGGCCTTCAGGCTGGGGCTCTTTGAACGTTCCCCACTTGTGATTCGCTTGGAAGAGAATTTCCGACGGGTGCTGGAGCGCCGAAACGTAGAGAGTGTTCGAGACTTTAATCGATACGTGAACCGAGTAGGCGCCGACGTGGTGTTCAAACCCGGTGGTGGTGCCCTGGTGTTCGACTTCGGGTACCGTTTTGTGTCGGACTATTTCTCTGATACTGAGGACGATTGGGGCGATCTGATCTACCACGATATGCGGTTGACCGGTTCCTGGCGTTTTTTCCCGTTTACCGCTGCCTTGATCGAAGCCAATTGGCAGATTCGAGACTATGTGGCCGATGGTGGGCATTACGGCGAGTTGACGGATAACCAGCCTCTTCGACTTCGTGCCGGATTGACAGGGTTCATTACCAACCGCTTTGCAGTCACTGCGATGATTGGCTGGGGATGGTCTATGCACGACGACCGCGTCGAGACCAGCCCCGATGCCAAAGGCTCTAACGAGAGTTTTAGTGGCCTGCTGGCAGAGGTTCGCCTCGGGTACAAGTGGTCGGGGAACAGTCTGACCGGGCTCTCTTACGAACACTCCTTCGAGGACAGCTTGTTGGCAAATTATGTCTCCCGACATCGGTTTGTCTTGGGGCATGAGCAAAGGCTCTGGACGGACCTCGTCCTGAACGTCAAGGGGTCTTACACCTATCTGGATTTTGCGACCTTGCCTTCCGCCTATTTTTATGGGGCATCGGGTAGCTCTGATGGTGCCTACACCGAGGCAAGTTTCACAAGAGCCGATGCCGTCATGGGCCTGACTGCCTCTATTGACTATGACATTTCCCGCTGGATGGCCGTATCGTTCTCGTACAGTGCGGAACTTTATAATTATGATTTTGGCGATCGGTCGACTGTGTTCTATGTCGGGTTTGAGGATGGAACACGGGACTATCAGCAGTACAGTCGGCACCTGTTCATGGGCAATGTGGTTCTCCGTTATTAATCGACTGAGGTCAACGGACGTGTCCGGACAAACGCAGGACGTTTTGCGCAGTCTTCTGCCCGCCCTGGCCGTTGCGCTTCTATGTACCTCGTGCCCACAGCCTGTCTCGGACGAATATCTGAAAATCCCTGTGGATACCAACGCCATTCGAAGCGCCGTAACACTTGGCCCTGGCGATGTGTTCGAAGTGCGTGTTTATGGCGAGACGAGCCTGTCGGGTATGCATCGGGTGTCTTCGGAGGGGGCCATTCAGTTCCCCCTGGTCGGGGAGGTGCGTGTGGCCGGACTTTCACCCACGGAAGTTGCGGCTCGATTACAAAGCGAACTTATGAATGGGTATTTGAAAAATCCATTCGTGACTGTGTTGGTTAAGGAATATCAGTCAAAGAAGATTTATGTCTTGGGGCAGGTGGTGAAGCCTGGCACGTTCCCGTATGAGGGGCAGATGAACATCGTGCAGGCAATCACTTTGGCCGGGGGCTTCACTCCGCTGGCGAAGAAGAATAGCGTCATCGTGACCAGAGTGGATGGGGGCCAGGAGCGCAGCATCCGAGTGCCCGTGGAGCGCATCAGCGAGGGGCTTACCCCCAATTTCCAACTTCAGCCCGGGGACATCGTTTTTGTGCCCGAGAGCGCCTTGTGACAGAGCCTGTTTCCATTGCGATAAGCACGCTGATCCTGTAGAGTCGCTGGGTCTTTAACCACTGGGGACGAATGGAGCCTGATCGTATAGGCCTCACGGAAGTCGCAAATGGCCTGAGGGTATTTCTTGGAATCCTCGGGAAACGGAAGTGGTTTGTGGTGGCCGTGACGTTACTGAGTCTGGCCGCTTCGTACGTATATAACGAGCGCCAAGTCCCCGTCTTTTCGGCCACGGCGTCGGTGATATTGGAGCGAAGTTCCCCCTCGGTCCTCAATCGCAGCGAAGAAGTGGTGGAGCTTGGGGTCGGCGATTACTGGAATATCGACGAGTATCTTCGAACGCAGATGGAAGTCCTTCGCAGCCGGCGTCTGGCCAAACGGGTCGTGGATCGCCTCTCTTTGGCTCTGGACGAGGGGTTTCTGGATCTGAACTCTGCGGAACCGCCTCTCTCCGATGCCGTCAAGCGAGAACAGATGAGGGGGTTGGACGCGGTGGGCCTGCTGATGGCCAAGACCGAGGTGACCCTTAAGCCTCAAAGCCAGATGGTTCTGGTCACCGTGACCGACTCGGATCCTCGGATGGCGCAGCAACTTGCCAACGCGCTGGTCGAAGAGTATCGAGACGACAATGTGGAGTATAAGGGGCGGCTTGTAGCGGAGGCCATGGGTGAACTGCGTGGCCTTCTTGTGCAACTGCGCCGTGAAAAGGAAGAGGCCGAGGGCCGAGTCCTGGATTATGAAAAGCGGTTTGGCGTCGGCAACCTGGACAGTCGGGTTGGGGCCCTGAAGCAGCGAATCGAACTCTTTACGGCGCAGTCCGTATCGGTACGAATGGAGCGCATTAACCTGGAAGCCAGCCCCATTCGCCAACAGTTGGAAGCCCAGGTGGCCGAACTGCAGCGACTGCTTGAGCAGAAGGATTTGTCCAGAGTCAGTGAGGGGACGCTGGTTTCCGACCCGAATCTCTCCAGGCTGAAGTTCCAGATCGTGGATCTGGACGTGAAGGTTCGGGACA
>CAYTWV010000557.1:0-3233 GCA_964442235.1 uncultured Myxococcales bacterium
TTCAGATGACCACGTTTAGATGTTTTCGCAGACGCCCGCGGTGGTGTTACAAGAGTCAACGGTCGCGGCGTTCTTGTCGTCGCAATCGGCGTTTTCGGTGCAGCAACGGCCCTTCTGGCACAGCGAGGGGTTCAGGAAGCTGTTGCACTTCTGGGGGATGCAGAGGTTGGGATAGGTGACCTTGTCTTCGCAGCAGTAAGGCTGATAGGCCACGCCCGCACACTCGGCGGCGCAGGTGGGGCACCAAGTGAGCTGGCTGACATAGGTGCCGTAGTAAGCGGCAGAACACTCGTTGCCGTAGGTCTTCCCATCGGCGCCGCAGACACCGCGTTGCAGAGAGTCGGCGGTATTGGGAGGCGTAGCGATTTCGGTTTCGATGCCCAGGCCGCCGGTGCCGATGGGGCAGGGGCAGTCTTCGAAATTGCACTCGCCCTGGCAGCGGGCCGTGGTGCCCGAGCAGGTCATGGCGCACTCGTTGAAGTAGGAGTGGAAGTCGTTGCCGCAGATGGGAGCATAGGCCACTTCGGAGAGGTCGCACTTGCACTCTTCACACACGGCGGTCTGGGGCAGGCCGTCGTTCCCGATGGGGATGGTGTAAAGGGTGGGGGTTTCTTCGGGAGCTTTGCAGGCGGCCACGCACTCGTTCTTGAAGGCGTGGAAGCTGCTGCTGCAAACCCAAGCCGGAGCGCTGCTGCAGTTGTCGCAGCAGGGTCCATCCTCGGCCAGGGCGGCGCCGTCGCAGGTCATGCCGCATGCATTGGCATACGTCTTTCGAATGATGTTGCCACCGGCGGAGGTGATTGTGCCACAAACGGGAGCGCACTCGGCGGTGCAGGCGGGACAGGCGGTGGGGCTGACGCAACTGCCTACACAGTGGATGCCGGTGCCTTCGGGAGTGCAACTGCTAAGCAAGTCACACTTGTTGAAGTAGGTTTTGCCATCGGTCCCGCACAGGGGGTCCAGGGTGGTGGGGCAGCCGGGGCAGACATTGGGCTGGCATTCCCCGGGATACTGGACCTGGGGGCAAGCGAACATCGAGGTGCACTGTGCGCTGCCCAACTGGCACTTGAGCTGGCAGAACGAGTCATAGGTGACGTAGTCGTTGCCGCAGAACTGGAAGGGCTCTTTCTCTTCGTCGGTGCAGAGGTCTTCGCAGGTGGGGCAAGCGCCCTGGACAACACCTTCGGCGCCGGCGCAAAGGGCCTTGCAGGCGTTGTCATAGGTGGTGTTGGTTACGATGTCACATACGGGATTAACCTGAGTGCCGCAGACACAGACGCAGCTACCCAGTGGGCCGCAGGTTTCGGGATACTCACAGGTGCCGCAGACTCCGCCACAGCCATCGCCGCCGCAGTTCTTTCCGTTGCACTGGGGAGCGCATTCGCAAGTGTTCGAGATGTCATTGCACACGTCGCCAGCGGGGCAAGCGAAGGCCACTTCGGACCAGAGGTTACAGTTGGTCCCCACAGTCTGGCACTTGAGATACCCAGCGGTACCCTGGCAGAGCTGTTCGCCGGCGAGGCACTCGCTGCCGGGGCAGGTGTCCAGGCACGAGCCGTTGCTGCAGAACCAGCCATTCTGGCACTGGCCACAGCTGCCGCCACAGCCATCGGAGCCGCATTCGTTGCCCTGGGCTTCACAGTTGGGTTTGCAGCAGGTGTTTCCGAAGCAGGTGAAGGTCGCGTCGTCGCAGCAGGTGCCTTCGCAATCCTTGAACTGGCACACGCAGGCGTCGAAGTCGGGGTTGCAGGTCTTTTTGGGATCCTCGCAGGGCTGAGTCTGGCCGAATCGGTAGCAGGGGGCCTGGGCAGGCTCGACGCCCGCATAAACGTCGACGCAATTTTCGACCTGGGTGCCGTTGCAACGGGATTCGCCGAGGTTGCATTCGGTGACGCATTCGGTAGTGCACTGGCCTTCGTCGCAGAAGGAGCCGTTGGCGCAGCCGTTGCTGGGGCCGGTGCCGCAGTTGCCGCCGCAGCCATCGGGGCCGCACTGTTTGTCGGTGCAATCGGGAACACAGACGCAGGGCTCGCCATCGTCGGGGATGCAGATTTCATCCTCGCCGCCGCAGACACAAGCGGGGGTCGCCGCAGCGCACTGCAACTGGCTGGACCAATTCCAGCAGCCCTCGTTGTCTGGGTCTTCCACGCATTCACGATAGCGCTTGTTGGCCAGGCAGATGATCTGATCTTTTTTGCATTCGCTGCACGAGACGTCGATTTCCTCGGCCGAGTCGGGGAGGGTGCCATCCAGGTCGTCCGGGATGTCCATCGTATCGCCCGGCTGTATGTCGGTTTTTCCGTCGGCTTCACATCCTGGGCCGGTACAGAGGTCGCCAAGGTCTTCCTTGGTGTCCCCGGCGGGTGTGGCGGGCGTGCTGCAGCCCGAAATTACGGCAAAAATCAAAGCAAGCATCAGCCCAAAGGCGTTGGTTCGCATGTTTCCCCTCAAGTAGGCGTTGGCCCCAAAACGTCAGTGGGCGCCATTATACCGCAAGAGGCGCGCGTGTAAAGCAGTCGCTTTGTTTCCCGAAGCCGTGCGCCGCTCTTCTCAAAGGGATGTGCAAGGAGTACATTTCCTGCTCGTGAGCGAAATCGCTCCGCAATGCGATTCGGGAAGGTGCACTGCACCGGGAGGGACACCGTGGTGGCCATGCGCTTGGGTGTGTTGGTTTTGGCCGTATGTTGGGGCTGTTCGTCGCCGGCGGATCCCGTTGGCGATGTCTCCGATGCGGGCCAGGACCTGGCTTCTGATGGGGTGGCCGACCTGGCACCTGCGGATACGTCATCGGGTGATTGTACCTTGGGCGGGGCCATTGTGTGCTGCCCCGGGCAGACCAACGGCTGTTCCGAAGACCGACGTTCTCTGCTGGTTTGCAACGCCGACGGGACGGGGTGGGAGCAGAGTTTGTGTGTGGACGAGGAGGGGACGACCACCTTATGCCAGATCACGGATGCCATTCCCCTGGGGTTTTGCACGGTCTGTTTGCCCGCCGTGAAGAAGTGCGGAAGCGAAGATGTGGTACTGCAGTGCTCGCAGTTGGGCGAGAAATGGCTGGAACTTGAGGAGTGCAACGGGGCGGACACCGGTCGGGTCTGTTATCAGGGGGCCTGTTTGCGGCTGTGCGACCTTAATGAAAAGCTGAACATTTACATGGGGTGTGATTTCTGGGGTGTGGACCTGGACAATGCCTTTGTTTCGGGGGGGCGATCGGGGTTCTATGACGCTGCGGG
>CAYTWV010000558.1:0-3223 GCA_964442235.1 uncultured Myxococcales bacterium
TGTCCTGGAAGGTCAACAAGACTCCAGTGGATTTGCATTCGAAATGCACCAGGGCGTGGGTCGCTTTAAGGCGCTGCTCCACGGCTCCCAGTTCCTTCAGAACAGGCGCTTCATCAGGCCTGACCCGCACGTAGGCTGACAAGTAGTGCCATGCCTCGGGCAGTTGTTCCAGCTTTCGGTAAGCAATGGCCAGATTCAGCTCTACATCGGGCAGACTCTCGCTGTCCACCTTCGCAGTCAGCGCACGCCAAATCTGAATCGCATCCTCAAGACGCCAAGCCTTCGCCATCTCTATGGCCAAGCTGGACAGGCGGTCGACCTCGGGTTCTGCCCCGACGGGCTGCGCACCCGCCACACCCACCGCTGCCACATTCAAAACCGCCCACACCGCAATAAACGCCACCCGGCGCATAATCCATGCGCTTCCTGTCAAGGACTGTCGGCTAACCGCCCCAGCCCCCTGCGCCATCCGGAAATACCTACGGATTCTTCCCATCGCCACCTCCGCCCACCCCATCAGGCGGTTTGCCCTCGAATCCGGGCCGGGTCGGGTCCACTCGGGTCTTAACGGGACGAAACTCCAACCCCTCCGAATTGGGTTCCGAAGCGCCGGCGCACTGAGCGCCCTGACAAGCCGAGTCGGACCGGGTCAAGCCCCCCACTTCCGTCGGCGCAGCCCCCACAACCACTGCTTGTCCAACCTGCGCCAAGCCGCTCTTCTGCCGGGGTTCCCCATGATGGCCGTGTTTGCCAACCTGGGCCACGACTTCTGGTTGGCTGGCCTTGGGCTCCCCGTTTGCCTTCACAATCTGCTTGCCAAGCCCGGTAAGAGCCCGCAGCCCCGGCGACAAAACAGAGCCCATCGGCATCTTCACCATGGGCTCCGTCGCAGCCTTGATAACTGCCGCCGAGGCCTTCTTTTCCGACGGCCTTTCGGCCCGTTCCACTGGCGGCGTGGCCACCAAAGAAGCCCCGTCCTGGGTCGAAGCAACTATCTCCCGCCCGACACTCTCGGAACCGACGGGATTGGGCTTGACCCTAACCACGGCAGGGACAGAGCCAGAACCGCTGGGTTCAGGTGGCGTTGCCAACACGACGTCAACCTCGCCAGACTCTTGCGGCCCCGTTGTTATAGCCCCCGCACTTCGGTCCATACTCTCTTGTCTTCCCTCGGTCCTCTCCCACGCTCCCAGGCCCCACCCAATTCCCACGGCCAACGCCAGCGAAAGGCCACTGATGACCCCCATCGCCTTCCAGCGAGTCCGTTGCACCGACGTCCTTACCTTGTGACCGGGAACGGCCAGTCGCTGAAGCCCTGTCCACGAACTGACGCTCCAATCCGCCGAACTGGCCTGCAAAACCTCTTCAACTTCAAGCAGCCGGACATCCACCTGCTCCGTCTCCGCACACTGAAACATGGCCTGAAGCAGGGCCGCTCGAAACGCCGCAGCGTCGGGGAAGCGCAACGACGCCTCCTTCACCAGGACCTGCTCCAGAAAACGCTCAAGCGGCTGGGGGATGTTGGCTTCCAATGCCCGTTGCGAAACCGGAACCGGAAGCTCCGTAATGTGGCTCATTGCCAGACGCAATGCCGTAGAGCCCGCAAAAGGCAACTGCCCCGAGAGCATCTCGTAAAGCATCACCCCCAAGGTGTACAGGTCGCTGGCTTTAACCGCAGGGTTGCCCAGGGCCTGCTCCGGACTCATGTAGGCCGGCGTTCCGCAGATCAACCCGGTGTTCGTCACCCCTTCGTGATTTGGATCGCCCACCAGTTTGGCGATGCCAAAATCAAGCACCACCGCAAACTCCCGCCCCTTGACCTGCGTCACAAATACGTTCTCGGGTTTCAGATCCCGGTGCAGAATGTTGCGGTCATGGGCCTCTTCCAAGGACTCCAGAACCTGCAACACCAGGCCGCAGGCCCGGCCGTAAGACAAACGTCCCTCGTTGGCCAGCAACTCGCTCAGCGAATGCCCTTCCAACAAATCCATGGTAAAAAAGAGCTGTCCCTCTTCGGTGGCACCAAAATCGTGCAACGTCACCGTGTGTGGACTTCGCAACGAGGCCAACGCCTTGGCCTCGGCAAAAAAGCGCATCACCGACGCCTTGTCCTGGCCCAATTCCCGACGCAGCAACTTCAGCGCCAGACGCCTGCCCAGCAGCGTCTGTTCCACTTCAAAGACCGTCCCCATGCCCCCCTTGCCCAGGACACGAGAGACGTGATACCGACCATCCAGTTCCCGCCCCACCCACAAATCATCGCTGATCGTAGCCACCAACCGGCGACCATCTCGGTCACATCGCTCCTGATCGGCGGGGTACTCGGTCCCACACTCTGGACAGTACTTTTCCATGAATGCTACTTTTACCGCTCTTGCGGGTTTCGTGTCAAGATAGTCCGCTGCCAGCGGGCCTTACCGCTACTCGATTGCCTTGTGACAAGCCACACGCTATGCTTGGCGCTTCCCGCAGGAGGGACAATGACTCAACGTACAGACAAAACGGCAATGGATACATTTGCTCAAATTCTGAATCTATTCCAACCTGGAACTATTCGGTTCAGTCGCAAGGTGTTTTGCAACCGCAATCTACGCATGTCAAAGATTCAGTCAGTCGGCTTTGATATGGACTATACGATTGCTAATTATAAGCGTGAATTTGACCATTTGGCCTTCGATCTGGCCCTGCAGCGTCTGGTCGAGAAATTCGGATTTCCGCCCACCGTCCGCCAGTTCACCTACGACCCCGACTTTGCCATCCGTGGCCTGGTCATCGACATGCCCAACGGCAACCTCTTCAAGATGGACCGGCACCGGCATGTCTCCAGGGTGACTCACGGTACCCGCCTTATAGACATCGAGAAGCGAAATGAGATCTACCGTAAGAAGGTCATCCATCTCTCCAGGCCTTCGTTCTATTTGATCGATACCCTTTTTGCCCTGCCCGAGGCCCACACCTTTGCCCAAATGGTAGACTTCCTGGACTCGCTTGGGCGCGGCACCCCCAAGAACTACGAAACGGCGTTCCAGTCCATTCGCAGCGCAATCGATGAGATCCACCGGGACAACACCCTGAAAAGTGTGGTGATGAACAATCCCGCACCCTATGTCGAGCGAGACACCGACATCGCTCAAACCTTCGAGACCCTGCTGCTGAGCCAGAAGAAGCTCTTCCTGGCCACAAATTCGGGCTGGGAATACACCAACTCCATCCTCTCGTTCCT
>CAYTWV010000559.1:0-3221 GCA_964442235.1 uncultured Myxococcales bacterium
GGGAGTGAGCGAAGGCTGCTTCATCGACGGTCTTTGCCAGACCGAAGGCGCCGTCCAGGCCGCTGTTGGGGACGGTGGCTGTCGGGTGTGCAAGTCACAGGCTGCCTGGGATGTTTGGACGATCCGAGTTTTGGAACCCTGCGACGACGGCAACGCCTGTTCCTCTGCGGACACTTGCAGTGATGCCGGTGTGTGTGCCGGAACGGCGTATGTGTGCAGCGCCCATGGCAGTTGTGATGGCATTGGCGGCTGTGAGTGTGACGATGGATATGGTGGTGACGCGTGTGACCAGTGCGCCGAAGGGTTTGGCGGATATCCCGACTGTGTCTGGTGTGATCAGGACAATGACGGCTATCTGGCGGCTGATGGCGTTTGCGCCGGCAACGACTGCAACGACGAAGAGCCGCTGGTGAATCCGGGGGTCACAGACCTGCCGGATTCCGACTATTTGGATACCAACTGCGACGGCTACGATGGCATGCTGCACGATGCCATTCTGGTAGCCTTCTATGGCGAAGACAGCGTTGCCTGCGGAGGCCTTGACGCCCCTTGCCTGACTCTGCCCGTTGCCCGATACCGCGCCATGATCACCGGGCGCCGCCAGCTTTGGCTGCAGGCCGGCACCTATGAAGAGGGGCCCGGTCAGTTGGGCCCTGTCGATGCCGGTTTGGGCATCTATGGCGGTTATGACACACACTGGGAACGCGGGGATGGCACAGGCCAGGACTGGGCCTTTGCTACCACCGTGGAATCCAACAACGAATTTGTTGTGGATATCTATAATACGTCCGATGTCACTGTTGCTAACATGAAGTTGGTGGGTTCTGACGCGGCCGGAACTCAGCCCGGCACTCGCAACGGCGCAAGCAGTTATGTGGCCCGGGCCATGAACGCAACGGTGCGTTTCGAGAACCTGGTCGTGGTTCAGGGTGCCGGAGCTGCCGGTCTGGCGGGTGCAAACAGCACACCAGGCAGCGCTGGCGGTGCGGGGGCCAATGGTGGTGAGCCTATCTGGTGGGTCACGTGCCCCGGTTTCGCTGCGGGCGGTGGCGCTGGCGGCACCTCCGCATGCAGTGGTGGTGGGGGTGGCGGCATTGGCGGCGATGTCTATTGCGGGTTCCTGGGAATCCACTTGTTCAACAGTGGAGCAGGCGGTGGAGGATCCTGCGGGGACGCTACGTGCCAGTGGGGTTCCCCGGGTGGTGGACCGGGCGTCGTAGGTGGGGACACGGTCGGACAAAACGGTGGAGCGGGCCAGACTGGGTCCAACGGCGCAGGCGGTGCCGGTGGCACGGGTAACATTGTGGATGCCTACGGGTATTTCACGGCAAACTCGGGCGCCAGTGGCGGGAACGGAACCCAAGGTGTGGGAGGAGGGGGTGGCGGTGGTGGTGCCGGGCGGTCCGACTGGGTCGTTATTGCGGTTTCGTATGCCGGAGGCTCGGGCGGCGGCGGTGGCGGGGCGGGTTGCGCACCCGCAGTTGTTGCCAGCGGCGGGGGAGCTGGTGGCTCCAGCGTGGGGCTGCTGGTTCTGGGCGGCAATGTGCAGGTTTCAGACGTCAGTTTTGAACGTGGCAATGGGGCCGCAGGAGCCGTTGGCGGCCAGGGAGCCACTGGTGGCGCAGGCGGCGCTGGCGGTGTTGGAGTGCCCCGTGGTGATGCCCACGGCGCCGTCGGTGGAAACGGTGGCGCTGGCGGCGCTGGAGGCGCTTCCGGTGGTGGTGGCGGCGGTGCCGGTGGGTCCAGTGTGGCCATTGTGCAGGCCGGCTCGGTCCTGACCACGAACAATCTTACCTTCTTGGGCGGAAACGCCGGAGTGGGCGGAGCGGGTGGAGCACTGGCCGGTACCAACTCGGGTGCGCAGGGTGAATCCGGTGTCGTGGCCGATGTGGTGGACAGCACCATGCCCGCGTCGCTCCAGATTCCGGGCGGAGGTATGCCCTTGCCCGCCTGCAACTCCGAGGTTCAGGACTGCATCTGCGACGAAGACTTTTATGACCTTGACGGCACGTGTATGACGCGTGGATTCGTGAAGATCAACTCAGGGATCTTCAGCATGGGTTCTGCGGTCAATGAACTGGGGCGTATGGCCACCTCGATGTATTCGCCCGACCCCGAGGCCCAGCACACAGTCGAACTCACCTATGTGTTCGAGATGCAGATGAGTGAAGTAACTCAGCTTGAGTGGGCCGCCGCATTCGACAACGACCCCAGCTTCTTTGGGCCCGATCTGGCGCTCCAGGGCGTCACGTTTCCCCTGTGCGGAACCATGTGTCCTGTGAATCTTGTGACGTTCTCAGAAGCCGCTGCCTACGCAAACTGGCTCTCGGAGAAGCATGGGCTTACCCCTTGCTATCTGCTGACAGACTGTACTGGCGAGGTGGGCGTTCGTAGTTCCACTGGTCTTATGGGGGGGTATGTTTGCACAGTGGCACTCAACGGAGTGGATGCCCCCCAGAAGTGTGAGGGCTATCGCCTTCCCACCGAGGCCGAGTGGGAATGGGCCGCCCGGGCCGGCACCACAGCGGCCACCTATGCCGGGAATCTGGTTTCCGAGACCGTGGACCACACACTGAACCAGATTGCCTGGACCTCTTCGAACACCCCGGCTTTTGGGATCCCGGGTTCCAGTTTCACCTTCCATGAAATCATGCCGGCGTTCCAGAGGCGCGCCAATCCCTGGGGTTTATTTGACATGCTGGGCAACGTGGCCGAATGGACTGGCGACTACATCGGCGCTTACGGCGGCTCGGTCGTCGACCCAACCGTGCTCGTGAATGGCGGGTTACCGATGCCCGTACGAGTGGCTCGTGGGGGTGGAAGCAACCTGGAAGCGAAGCACAACCGTTCGGCCACCAGGCTCCTGGGAATGCCCGACAACGGTGTTGCCGGCCCCGACAGCGACTTCCTCAGCAATTCCCAGTTCGCCCTGGTTGGCATCCGCCTGGTCCGCACGCTCTATCGCCAGCTACCCTGACAGGAAAGTCCGCGTTCGGCCCGACATAAGGGGGGCTGGCCGCATGGCATCAGTCGGGCGCCCGCAGTGTACTAGTCCGTGCCACGACCCCTCGGTGAAGTTCCGGGCAGGCCCGGGCAGCATACGGTCCTTGGATTGCGGCCAAGAACGCTGTATATTTGCCGCCGGGGGTCAAGGATGCCTGAAGAAATCCGAGCACTTCTGGAAGAGTTCTTGAGCCGGGTGGTCCCGAGATTTCGGCCGC
>CAYTWV010000560.1:0-451 GCA_964442235.1 uncultured Myxococcales bacterium
CGTCAGCGTCAATAACCTCTGGGGCAACTGCAAGACCACGGGCCTGGCTTCTCTTTGGCGACAGTTTGCCACTTTGGAACCCATGACCCCCTGTCCGTTGCAACGGTTCATGCTCGGGGAGAGCTCCGGCGTCGACTTGCTGCTTAGGATATCCAGGAATCCATACGATAACGGCTGGCGGAACTGAGGGGTGGGGGGCTAGAGGTTGAGCAAGCCGTCCAGCATGCCGTCTTTCAGCAGGTCGCCGGCAAACTGTTTCACGATGCGCATGCCCATCTCGCTGATCTTGTTGAAGTCCACTCCCTTATCCCAATCTTCGCCCTGGACCACATTGGAGATGATCTTCACGGCTTCCCAGGTGCCGTCCTCTTTCATCAGTTGAGTGGCCCACGGGGGCAGATCCAAGTTCAGGTTCTTGACCAGGAACGGAATAGCCTTGGTGGGATCAAGT
>CAYTWV010000560.1:461-3212 GCA_964442235.1 uncultured Myxococcales bacterium
GGTTCCTTTCAACCAGCGCTCTGCCAAGAAGGAGACCTCGGTTTCCATCTTGCTGACCGTAGAGAAGTGTCGCAACAGGTCTTCAGGCTGGGCAATTTTGAACGAGAACTCTTCATAGTAGTTCTGCAAGGCCTTGTACATGGCCTCGTCGCCCAGTTTGCTGCGAACGGCGTCCACAAACAACCCACCCTTGGCGTAGACGATGGCGGAGTAGTTGATGGGGTTGTCAAAGGCCGAGGTGGGCGAATCTACGGGCATGTCTTTGCCGCCCATGAACCGGCTCAAGTGGTAGGGAAGTTCGAACTGAAGGAACAACTGCTCCTCTCTGGCCGCTTTGCCTTGGATCTTGCCCATGAACTCCAGGGCGCTCCAGTTGGCCATGGCCTCGTCCACAAAGGGGTGCTTCCTGGAGTGGCTTCCCACAACGGCATTCCACCACTGGTGTGCCACTTCGTGAGCCACCACAAACTCCAACGTGTCTCTCAACATGGGGGACTCTGGAATCTCCTGGCCGCCGGGAATGGTGGAGGCATACGAAGACATGTAGAGCATGCGCGCAATGGTGATCAGGCCCGGGAACTCGACGCCGCCGGCGCCGCCCCGAAGGTCAGCACCTACCACATCGATCTCGTTGTATGGATAGGGGCCGAATTTCTCTTCATAAAAGGCCACGGAATCCGCCGTGGTTTTCAACTGCTGGGCCCCCTCTTTGGCTTCTTTCTCAAGGGTCCAGCTTCGGATGATCACCCCCGACGGGGTTTTGCTTTCCTGGGGCTTGAGTCCCTTGCTGGCCATGATGGTGAACTCTCGCACGCCACCGGCTGCAAAGGTGCGCTTACCTGCGCTCTTTTCCACTTCACTGCCCGTGGTGGCCAGTGCGAACTCGTCGGGCACGTGGACCGTGACGCTGTAATCGGCCACGTCAAAGTAGGAGAAATCGCCCATCTTCTCGCCCGACTCGGTGTCCCAGCCGCCAGCATCGAATGCCGAGATGATGGGATACCAAAGGGACATGGAGGCGATGTCGGAGCTATAGGAAAAGACGCCGTAATCGCCCGAGCCGCCCATGGAGTCCATCAGCATCTCCACGATGCTGGCCAGCCCTTCGGATTCCACCATCTTTCCGCGCTTCAGCATGCCCCGGAACTCAAGACTCACTTCCACGCTCTTGCCGGGCTCCAGGGCCGTCGCAAGCGGCAGAATGTAGTGGCTGCTCATGTCGTTGCCCACCACGCTCTGGCCCGCCACAAAGGCCTTGTCGATCTTCAGGCCCTTAAGTTTGCCCGAAATCGCCTCATTATTCGGATAGAGATGGAAGTGCACTTCAGACCATGGCTTGGCAGAGTTATTGACCACCAGCATGTCCGAACGACCGCCGTAGGTCATGAAATCGGGGTCCAACGTGACGTCAATGTGATAAAAATGACCGTCGGGAATCCTGAACCCGGCCTTCAGCGATTTGCTTCGGACCTGGTCCCTGAGTTCTTTGATGCCCGAGGCCAAGGCAGGCGCTGCGGCCTGAGGTTCCACTTCTTTGGCAGCTTCGACAGGGTTCGCCGGAGCATTGGCCTTGGCGGCCTGGCCTTGCTCCCCTTCGGGAGTCTCTGCCTTGACCGTCGCCTGCTGTTTTGAAGCGTCTTTGGGAGCTTCGCTGGCACAGCCGAAAGAAACCAGGAACGCTACAGACAACATGACCAAAACGGGGGGGTGTTTCATGGCGCCTCCTCTTGATCTATAAAAGATCAAATTCTGATTTCCCAACATAACAAATGGGGCACTTCCAGGTCTCGGGCAATGAGCCAAACGGCGTGCCAGGCGATATGCCGGCCTCTATGTCGCCATCAGCCGGGTCGTAGATGTATCCACAGTTAATACATACATACTTGTCCATCGTTCACTCCAAGTCAAAGTACTTCGCCTGAGGGTGATGCACAACGATGGCCGAGACCGAGTACTCGGGTGCCATCTGCATGCTCTCCGACAGGGTGACGCCAATCTCCGCCGGGTCCAGAACCTGGAACAGCGTCTGTTGGTCTTCCAGATTGGGGCAAGCGGGGTAGCCGAAACTGTAACGAGACCCTCGATACCCTTGCCGGACCATTCCCTGACCGGCCAAGACGTCCTGGCCGTCGATTCCCCACTCTCGCCGCATTTGCCGGTGCAACCACTCGGCCGTCGCTTCGGCGGACTCCACGGCCAACCCGTGCAGGTGCAAATAGTCCTTGTATCGGTTTTTCTTAAAGAGGTTTTGTACTTCTTTGCGGATCTCGTCGCCCACGGTCACCACAAACAGGCCGATGATGTCCTTTTCGGGGTCGCCGGTACGCCGGAAATAGTCACTGATGCAGTGGTGCGGGGCAGAGCGGCGGCGTGGGAATACCAGTTTGCCCAATTCGCGCCCGTCGGCATCCAACAGGTATGTTGAACGCCCTTGCGCGGCGCATCGCATATAGCGGTATACCGCCTGGGGTGCAACCAGCCCCGTCTTCAACATCTCGTCCTTCAGCGATTTCAGGGTAGGGCGTACCTGCCCCTCAATCAGCGCATCGAACTCTTCTTTCGACAGTGTCCCGCGTCGGTAACGCCACTGGCCTCGGAAGAGAGTCGTTTCATTGAGCAGTTCAAACACTTCACTCAGAGGGATATTCCGAAGGGTGTTCGTTTCCAGGTTTGGTGCGGTGGGGACCGGCACGGAATAGTCGATTTCCGGTGCAGGCAAGTGGTCGCCGCCTCCCTCTTCACCCGTGTAGA
>CAYTWV010000561.1:0-3211 GCA_964442235.1 uncultured Myxococcales bacterium
CCCAGGAATACTGCCGCAAAAACCGCCAGCAGGTAGAACCGGGTGCCACACGCCATGCCAATGGCCATGGCCATAAACACAAACCCCAGATCTCGGGTCTCTTTGATGGCGTTTCTGAAACGAATGATGGACATGGCGCCCACCAGCGTGAACGCACGAGCCAGATTGGAACCGATGATCAGCATCAGGAACGCCACGACGATGCACATCACCACCAGCGTGTGCACAAAAGACTGCGAGTAGGAGACCCCCTTGTGCGTGAACCGGTAGACGAAGCCCAGGCAGAGCGACAGCACGAAGCTCAGCCCGAACACCATCGCAACGTCCAGCAACGTGAACGTACTCGTCAAATCCGAGAATTGTTTGATCTCCCTGATTAACTCATCCATAGATATTCTCCTTTAGCAACTGAGCCCGCTCCAAACGACGCATCCCATCGGCCAACGCCAGACAATACTTACTCACCCGGGTCGCAACACACTCGTGCTTCGCCAGCAACGCCGTCGTCCACGAGGGTATCCGCTCGTCCACTTTCACTTCCATCACCAGCCAATCCAGGGGAATGAACCGATGGTTGTGAGCATTCTCCGTCACATCCAGGGCGCTCACTCGCCCGGTCAGATCCATATCGAACGTCACGCGCATCTTGGACTCGTAACGATTCCCCACAAAGGCCTGCCGTCGGTACGAAACGATACAGACCGGCTTCAGCGACATGCTCCGCACCAGATACTGAACATGCGCCGCCGTCGACAAATCATGAGAATTCGTCAGCCCCTCCACCGAATTGCCCGTCAACAGTAACTCCGCCTTCTCCATCGGCAGAAACAGCCGCTCCTTCTTCACCGTGCGGTTGAACCGGTTCTTGATCTCCACGCAGCCCGCCTTCACCGTCGAATGATCGTCCCCGGGGTAAACCCGCAAACGAACCTTCTGCCGGATGTCCAGCCCGTCAATCTTCGCCCGGTAACACTGCAGCGTGGGACCATCATAATAGAGGCTGGTGATTCGGTAGAATCCGTCCCCATCTCCCTGAGGATCCGGCGACATAAAGTTGAGCAAATCGTCCACAAAAGCATGATACCTAGAAGCATGTATCATATACTTAAGCTCATACCTGTTCATGCGCCGTTTCATGCCATCACCTCCTACCGCCCGACCAGGCGAATGGGGCATTGCTCGCCCGCCCACGCCGTGTCGCCCTTACGCTCCACCAACACAACCCGCGCCTTCTTTGCAGCGGGGAGTTCAACGACCACAACCTCGCCGTTGGCGCCGCATACTGCCTTAACGACCTCGCCATCTTTGTCGACCAGTTGGACCTCGGTGCCAGCCATGGTCGTCAGGCAGCGTAGTTCCAGAGGGACCAGGGCGTCGGACCCGGGGACCAGCAGGTGGGTAAGAGGAAACCTCAGGCAGCCGACCTCGGTCTCTTCAACCAGCACCGCTGACAGCCCGTTGGCCAGGCTGTCCACCCAGGCGGGAAACTCGTAGACGAGATTGCGAAGCGCCCCCTCCTCACCCTGGGTCATGGGCACGTTCTGCCCCGCATCCCACCGCAGCAGGACTCGACGGATTCGGTCCAGGTCACTCTCCGAACTTGCCCACACAAACAACCCGACAAAGGCCAAAACGGTCGCTGCCAGCACCCAGAACCCGGCACCGGGCCAAAGAGGTCGATTACTCATCTTCATCCTCCGCCTCGGCCGAATTGCTGCCTTCCATCTCAGCCTTCACTTTCCGCCAGTATGGGGCTGGCCCACTCCACAACAGGTCCAACGCCGACCACATCACACCGGGCGACGTCGCCTCGATGCCCACGGCCGAAAGCAACGTATCCATGCCCTCTTGCCAATCGGTACCGCCTGAAAGCCAATTCAAACGTTCCTTCTTGTCTTGAATATTGGCCCTGCACCGCAAGAGCCACAGATTCCGGCCTCGAACGCGGCTAAGTCCCTCGTATCGGTCCTCTTTGGCTTCGATTCGCACACCCACGCCGGCCCGGTCTATCACCACGTCAGTCCCACGGACCCGGTAGTCGTTTTTGGCCAGTATCCCGGTAGCCACGCCCACAATCAGAGTCCGCTCCAACCGCAAGCGGGTCTCTTCGCCTGCGCTGATCCCAGCCCCGCCGCACCCCAGGAATCTGGCGTCCCTTACCAGCAGCTTGGCGCCCATCAGGTCCAGGCACTCATCCCCGGCACCCACAACACGCATCCCATCGATCGTCCCCTCGACAAACTCCAGATCCGCCGCATCGGAAGGCACCGACTCAAAACGTACGGCCTGCATCGTCAAGCCCGTGACATAGGCCACATGCAGGGCATCAAACTCGCCCGAATTCCCTCCGAATTGGCATGCCACAAGTTGCACATCCCGGGTGTCCTGGATGTTCACCGCACCGCCGAAACGAGTAGGCAGCCGCTCGGGGACGGTCCCACCTTTAACAATAAGATGCTGCAACTTGCTTCCGGCAGTACCGGCCCCTTGCAAGGCCAGCCCCCCGAATGTTTTGGCGCTATCGGCAGCCTCCACCACGACGGGCTCCCGGGCGGTCCCCTTTACCTGGACCGGCCCGAAGAAGATCAGCGAGACTGCGGGCCCCAACCGAAGCGTGGTGCCAGGCTCAACGGTGACTCTCTGCTGGGGTCCGTACACCCGAGTCTGGTCAATTAGCACGGGACCCGGCCCAAGAACCACCTCTTCCACGGAGGCCAAAGGCAAACACCAGGGGTGAACGGAACGCCGCCCGGGCTCTGTCAGAGGTGCGCCGGACTGACACAAACCCACCGTTTCCTCGGCAAGCGCATCCATCGCCGCACCGGGCATCAGCATCAGATCAAAAACCTGCCCGGTCACACGGTTGCGGAATCCAAGGGTCACCTGTTTCACCGAATCCTCAGGGCTTCCCTGGATCCAGAAATCATAGACGCGCCGTTCCGGAGTCAGACGGACCTTGCCTCGGCTGACCGACGGCTGAGTCCTGGCCTGCAGCACCACACCGGGAGTAAGTGGCCTGTCCAGCCCCGCACCCTTTGGCCAATTCGGCTCTGCGTCGTCGATTCGTCCATTCCCGTTCACGTCCGCAGCAACACTCCACTGAGGATCCCCATCGGACCAGACGACGTTCACACGAATCAGGTCCACGCCAGCCCACCCCGACACACCAATTCGAACGCGCCGCCCCGGGTCCAGACTGGCCTGCACAAAG
>CAYTWV010000562.1:0-3210 GCA_964442235.1 uncultured Myxococcales bacterium
ACCACTCGCCAGTCGGTCCCAGGCAAAGGCATTCCGATGGTCCCCACCTGCCGAACTCCAAAAAACGGCCCCGCACTTACGATTGGACTGGCCTCGGTCAAGCCATATCCCTCGGTCAACCTCGCACCCGTCAACCGCTCAAACTTCTCCTGCACCGGCCTGTGAAGCGGACCCGCTCCCGAAATACACAAGCTAAGCTTGTTCTTTAGATTGTACTTTCCGGGATTCAACTCAAGATACTCCGCCATCTTCTGGAACAATACTTCAGCACCCAAAAACACCGTGTTCCCATCTTCTCCCAATGTGGCTACCCGGTCGGCAAGCTCTTCCATGGCCGGTGGCTTCGGGAAGATCATGATCCACCCGCCCACGTGCAACGTGACGTTCATCACACACGTCATCGCAAAGCTGTGAAAGAACGGCAGAATCCCGATGGTGCACATCTCCTCGCCAATCCCGTGCAGCCAGGCCTTGGCCTGCAACACGTTGGCAACACAGTTCATGTGCGTCAGCACCGCCGCCTTGGGCACGCCAGTGGTCCCTCCGGTCATGATGTAGGTGGCAGCATCTTCTTCCACATCCAGCGGCACCGTCGGGACGTTGGCCTTGGTCGCCAGAAGACTCATCAACGAAACCGAGTGCGCAGGCACCCGACCCACCGGGATCTTCTTCAGCAACTTCCCTAAGACCTGCTTCACCTTCGGAAGGAAGTCCGCCACGTTGGTGTGCACCAGGAACTCGACCCCGGACTGCGCCAGAATCGGCTCCACAGACTTCTCAAACAACGCGTCCAGGACAACCAGTCCCTTCGCATTAACCGTCTTCAGTTGGTGCAGAATCTCCCCGGCCTTGTAGGTCGGATTAATCCCCGATACCACCACCCCAATCTTCGCCGCAGCGAAATAACACATGATATACTGGAAACTATTCGGCAGTAACAGAGTCAGCACGTCTCCTTTCCGGAACCCATGCTGATGCAATGCCGTCGCCAGCGCATCCACATGACGCCCCATCTCGCCATACGTCATCGTGCTGCCCAGAAACCACCCGATCTTCCGGTTCGTGTACTGCCGAACCGATTGCTCAAACATCTGGCTCAACGTAATCGATGGGAAATCCAGGTTCTTGGGTACCGCCTCGGGCCACCCCGATTCGCTCTTGAACCACACGCGCGAAAGGTCAACCTGGTATCGCTTCTCCATTGATCCTCCTCCAAGAGGGGGCCTCGTCCACCGTGGCGAGGAACCATGCCTGCTTGATTCTCCGCAACATTAGGGCACGCCCTTGGGGATGGCAAGGCCCCCAATTTCAACCCCCTTTTCGATGAGTACGGCCCAAAAACTCTTGACAGATACGCCGACCACGCTACTATGGCGCTCCGTTCGGCTACCTGGCAGGTAGCGGGAGAGATGACCGAGTGGCCGAAGGTGCGCGCCTGCTAAGCGCGTGCATGGCTTAAAACCGTGCCGAGGGTTCGAATCCCTCTCTCTCCGCCGATTGAATGGGTGCCCGTAGCTCAGCTGGATAGAGCATCGGTCTACGGAATCGAAGGTCAGAGGTTCGAATCCTCTCGGGCACGCCACATGCAGACAATTCCATTTTCTCCTACATTCTGGCTTCACTGTATGCAACAGGCGTTGGCCATTGCGCAGCGCGGCGCTGAATGTGGTGAAGTCCCCGTCGGATGCGTCGTCGCCGGCCCCGAAGGCATTCTGGCTCTGGCCCACAACCTCGTCGAGACGCAACACGACCCCACTGCCCATGCCGAGATCTTGGCCCTTCGTGCCGCGGCGCACAATCGCCACTCTTCCCGCCTGGAGGATTGCCTGGTTGTGGTTACCCTGGAACCCTGCCCCATGTGTGTGGGAGCCATCGCTCATTCACGGGCAGCAGGCTTGATCTATGCCACTCCGGATCCCAAAACCGGCGCATGCCGAAGTCTCTTGGCTATGCCCAGCGATGCACGTTTCCCCCGAACCTTTCCCTTCCTGGAAGGCCTGCTGCAAGACCAGGCTTCCTCGCTGCTGCAGCAGTTCTTTCGCTCGACCCGACTGCACCCCAACAACGATTCCCCTTGTTCCCATCCCTAACGCACGCAGTATGTACCCACGCACGTGTGCCCCGGCTGGCAGAAGACCTGAATCGGAACCCCGTCGGGATTGATGATGCCGCACCCGCCACCACCGGCATTGGGGTAGGGCGTGTATTGGGTTCCAGCATTCTGGTACTGGTACATCCGGCAAAGACCCTCGGCGCAGAACTGCCCCGCCTGGCAATAGACAGTCACCTGGCTTCCTTCCTCAAACCCATATCCGCAGAAGGCCTGGCCCTCGTACGCATGCGTCGGAACCTGCGTCACATAACAGTCTTTGCCCTGATCACAGGTGAACCCCACGGCACAAAACGTCTCGCAGTCCGAGTACGGCCCCCAAATTCCCTCGGGCAGGCAGTAACGGGTTGAATACCCGCACCCGCACGGCACCTGCTGTTCCGTATAGGGCACACACTCTTTGCAGACCCCTGAATCACAAATCTTCCCCGGAGTGCACTTCGTGAGACATTCACTCCAGGCTCCCCATTTTAAGGTCGCCCCGTTGCAGTAGCGCTGTCTGCTGGAGCACGAGTCGCACCCCTCTGTGGACGTCTGCGCCGGATCCGTGGGGCGGCACTCCACACACACATTCTGATAACACACCAAACCCTCGGCACAGTAACTGCCACATGCCGACCAGTCTGACCACGTTCCCGTTTCAAGACAGCTTCGGGTCCGCTTCTGGCAATTCACCGGCGCACATCCCATCGAGTCCACTTCCGGTGCAGTTCCGGGGATACACTCCACGCACACCCCTTCGAAACAGGACTCGCCTTCCACACAAAGCGCCTGGCAAGAGCCCCAATTCAACCACTCCCCATTCGAGCCACACGTCCGCTTCCGCTCGAAGCACGATTCACAACCTTCTCCCGTAATCTCCTTCATCCCCAGCACACACGGCTTGCATTGCCCGTACACGCAGAACTCCCCCGCAGCACAAAGCGACTGACACTCCGAATAGGGCCCCCACTCATCCTCTGCCACACACTCCCGTACCTTCCCCTGGCACTCACCACAGCCCGTCGTCACCACTTGTTTCTGTCCAACGCTACAGGTCTCACACGTTCCGTTTCCCGGATTGATCCCGGCGTTTCCGTCATCACAATCCCCCGACCCCA
>CAYTWV010000563.1:0-3198 GCA_964442235.1 uncultured Myxococcales bacterium
TAGCCTTGGCGACCTGTCCTCCGAAGCCTTGGCGAAGGAGGAAGCAGGGTCCGACAAGTCCCCCAAAAAATCCACCAAGTCCCCCAAGCCCCCCAAGTCCCCAACTGCACCCGGCCCCACCCTGTCACAGCAGGCCTGGGACGACTGGCTGCTGGAGCTTCGTGTGGTCACGGCCGGTGCGTCGGGTGGTCGAGCCAACAGCGGGGCGGTCTATTCTGCCCATGAGATGCCGTTGGCCGGTGCGACCTGGCGGTTCATGTCTGTAGTAGAGGGGCGCAAGACGAACTTCGGGACCGCATCACTCATAGGAATGCTGATTCATGCTTCGGCGGCAGTGGCCGAGGAGTTCCCGGGAAGCGTGCTGCTGGTTGGCAACATGGGGTTGCCTACAGGCGGCAAGATCGTGCAAAGCAAGTCCCACCAATCGGGGCGGGACGTAGACGTTGCGTTTTACGCGCTGGACAAGAAGGGCCGGCCCATCCAGGTCGGGACCTTTGTCCGCTATGATGCCCACGGGCGGGGCGGCGGGGGGGTCAGACTGGATGCCGCTCGCACCTGGGCCTTGGTTCGGGCCATGTTAACCTCCACTTCCCCCGCAGTGCAGTGGATGTTTGCCTCCAAAGGGGTCTCGGCCCTGCTGCTGGAACATGCCAGGGCCATCAAGGAGCCTGACTGGCTCATTGAGCGGGCGCAGCAAGTTTTGCATCAGCCTTCGGATTCCAACCCGCACGACGACCATTTCCACATCCGAGTCCACTGCTCGGAGACCGATCTGATTTGGGGCTGCGAAGAGTACGGCTCGCAGCGAGGATGGTTGGTTCGGAACATGACGTTGGTGGATGACGAGGCGCAGCGCTTGCTGGGTGTGGCCCGTTTGGGAGCAAAGTCCGATCGGGCCGCTGCGACCCGGCGACTGGCGCTGGTGATGTCCCCCAAAGCAGAGGCCGGCCTGGAGACTCTTCTTTGCAGTTCCGATGGGGCCGTGGTGGAAGCGGCGGCAGAGGGCCTGGGCAAGCGGAATCCGGCCAAGGGTGATGAAGCCATGCTCCGACACCTAAAATGTGCGAAGTCGGCAGCAGCAGCCTTGGTGCTGCTGAGACCCTCTCAGTATCGGCTAGGTCCAACAGTCGCTGACGAAGCGGCACAGGCAATGAATGCGTGGTGTTTGGGGGCCAATTGGGAAGACGAGAACCAGCCCCTGTGTGCCATGGCGGCGGCGATTCTGGGACGTTCCAGGGACCTTGGCAGGGCACGACTGCTGTGGGAATTCGGGCAGAATTTGCCTGCGGCGCAGCAGGATTCCGCAAGGGATGCGCTGCGCATGTTGCTTATATGCGATCGCCCCCAGGAGTTGCTGTCGGATAAAGAGGCCCCAAACAAGGGCAAGAAGGGCGCCAAACCAAAGACGGGCAAGACGGCCAAGAGTGGTTCGAAAGGGAATAAGAAGAAGGCGGCCGCAGAATCGGGAAGTGAATGGAGTATTTGGGCTGAAGCCATCGATAGGACAAAGGGCAGGAACTGGCTTGAGTTCGCCGAAGACCGTTTACGGCAGCGCCAGGTTGTGAAGGTCGGTGCCGTTCAGGATAAGGCGAACTTGAAGCGTTTGGCAGGGGCGTTAGGCCAAAGTGCGCCGATTGCATTCGCTGCCCAGTTGCTGCTTGCGAAGTCACTTTCCATCGAGTTGCCCAACTATCTTGTGGGAGAAAAGGCGACGGCTTTTTGGGGCCCAAAGATCCCGAAATCATCGAAAAAAGCAGTGGTCCCCAATACTCCCAAGGTAAAGCCGCCCCCGGCCAAGGCGCCGCCCCCGCCGGATTTCGAGCCATAAACCGTCGGCCCGATTCGGCAATTGCGCTTGTTACATTTGACATGCGATGTGCGCACCCGTAGTCTTCCGGGGCTGACTTGCCTGTCGGCCCCCCAGCGCCCCCTTCGGGGTTGACTGCGGGTGACGATGGGGCCAGCCAAAAAGTGTGGAGATGCGGGCTCTTTGGACAGCGCAAAGGCGTTGTCAAGGAGACCTTGGCAGTGTATGGTGCGGCGAGTTACCGAGGAGGTGCGCGATGATGGTTCGTCGATTCTTGGGGCAGACAACGTTGTGGCTGGTTTTGGGCGTATTGGCTGTGATGCCCGCTTGCGGCGGGGATGGCGGCGGCGACAGCCCGCTAAATGCGTATCCCGAGTTCGAAATTGCCAATCCCTTGGGGATTTGCACGATCTCCAACGACCTGATCGGCAGTTGCGCCTACAACTTCGAAATTGCGCAGATGCTGGACGGCGACACCGTGGCCACCGTGATTCGTGTGGTGAACACGGGTTCTCGTGCCATGGTCGTAAGCGGCGTGACGCTGGACTACACCCCCATGGGCGAGACGGAAGACCCGGCAGCCTTTGTGGCGTACGTCAGCGACCCCGACCAGAAGGCAGCGCTTGACGCTGGCGATACGATCGAAGTGACTCCTGCCGGTGAAACCGGTGGCGTCACCGAATTGAACGTAACCGTCAAATACACGCGGTATGACGACGGCCAGAACCGAACGGCGACCCTGACCTTCCTGACCGATGCCGCCAATGCAAAGAACGGCAAGGTCGTAGTGAAGTTGGGCACGCTGGCCGGCGCTCCCAAGATCTCCGCGAGCCCCGAGTTCGTGAACTTCGAGCGCGTGGGTCAGGGCTCCGAGAAGACCGAGCGTGTGAACATCCTGAACACCGGCTCGATGGACCTCTCCATCGACAAGTTCAAGTTGACCGGAACTCCGGTATACGCAGTCACCATCGGTGGCAAAGAGCACACCATTTCCGATGCGACCCAGGAAGGCGTCGTGGTGGATCCCCCCATCGTCATTCCTCCCCAGCAGACCAGCTACGTGAACGTGAAGTTCGTCCCCGTGGATGACCAGCCGGCCAAGGCGCAACTGGTGCTCTTCTCCAACGATCCGTCTAAGGCCGAGGGCCTGGCGATCAACATCAGCGGCAACGAAGGTCTGCCCTGCATCCAGGTCACTCCCGACGAAGTCCACTTCGGCGGCAAGAAGTGGGGCCAGCAGGCCGTGTATCCCATTGAGATTGAGCCATGCGCCAACAGCGACGCCGACATCGAAATCTATGGTCTGCGCATGAAGGCCGGCGACGGTCTCTCGGCTGACTTCGGCGTCGACTTCGCCGAATTGGATCATGCTCCGGCTGCCGACAACCCCG
>CAYTWV010000564.1:0-3183 GCA_964442235.1 uncultured Myxococcales bacterium
TTCACAGGCGAGAATGAAGACATGGCCGAGAGCAAAGGATTCCTCGGCAAAGCCCTGATTATCGGCATCTTCTTGATTTTTATGATTCTTATCACGCAGTTCGACAATATCGCTCAAGTATCCATTATTATGTTCACAATTGTACTATCCATGATCGGAGTGTTTATGGGGCTGTTTTTCAACAAGGCCCCATTCTCTATCATGATGACGGGCATGGGTGTGGTAAGCCTTGCCGGCGTTGTGGTGAACAATGGAATTGTGTTGATCGACTTCATCAACCAGCTAAAGGCAGGGGGACGAAGCGTCAAAGAGGCCTGTGTGCTGGCCTCCATGGTGCGCTTGCGGCCTGTGTTCCTGACCGCAGCGACTACCGTTGCGGGGCTTGTGCCCATGGCCATCGGGATGGACATCAACGTCAAGGCACTGGCTATCGAGTCGGGCACCTCCAGCACCGAATTCTGGGGGCCCATGGCCCTTTCGGTCTCCTGGGGGCTCACCTTTGCCACAATCCTAACCCTGGTTGTTGTGCCGGCCCTTTATTACTCATTGGATCGAGCCAAAGCTCAGTTGGCCAAAGTCTGGGCAAAACTGCCTTGGCTTCGGACACTTTTGTTGGTGCTTGGACTGTTCCTGGCCGTTCTGGTTACCTACCAGATTATTGTGAAGCTGGCCCAAATGGCGGGGGCATAACCATGAGAACCGATTCCTTCGTCGCTCTGATTGTTGCCACAGCCCTTGGTTCGTCTGTTTCGGCCAGTTCTGCTGCCTCGGCACAGACCGCCCCGTTGCCGTCGGTTCCAAACGAAGTGGAGCAATTTACGGGTTACCCGGAGTTGGGCCTGGCCGACGCCATTCGAAAAGGCGTCGAGTACAGCCCCCAACTTCAGGCACAACTTGCCGTGGTCGAGCAGGTCAAAACCAACACCACCCGCGCCTGGGCCATGCTGCTGCCTACACTGGATGTCAGTGGCACCTACACGCTGACCGACCAGGAGATCAAACTGGACATGGGCAGCGGATTCGCCGACTTGTTCCGGCTGGTGGCTTTGAATTGTGGGCTCTGGGACGTGGCCACCATGGGCCCGGCGCCAACACTTTGCACCCCCACGGACCCAGCGACTACAGAGTCGTCCAGTTCCAGCAGCTCGGCACGAACCATCCAGCAACGGCACAATTTTGATGCCTCGGTCACGGCGGCTATCAGCCTGCTGAACCTGCGAACCTGGCCCAATCTGGCGAATGTATACACTGCAATAGAACTTGCCGAGCTTCAAAAGCGCTACTCTGAGGAACAGCTTGTATATGCCATTGTCCAGATGTATTATGGCATCGCAACGGCTCAGCAGTCCGTACGTCTGACCAAAGAGACCCTGCTCAATGCCCTGCGGCACATGGACCTGGTCGAGATACGGTTCAAGAACGGCGTGGCCCTTCAGAATGAGCGGGTTCGCCAGGCCATCGTTGTCATTCAGGCCCGCAGCACTTTGGACCAGGCCATGTTAGGGCTGGCTTTGGCTCGGGAGTCCCTGGCGCTGATGATTGGGCAGCAGGACAGCAAGTTCAAAGTCCAAGAGAGCTTCCAGACCCCCTGGGATGCCCTGGCAGAGCGCCAGGATCTGGAGGAGAGCCTGGCGGAACGTAAAGACATCCAGATGCTGGACAAGACCACACTCATGGCCGACCGCAATGTGGATGACGCCTGGGTGCGGTTTTTTCCTGTGATTCAGGGGATTTGGAAGTGGAGCATCAGTTCGAACAAGGGCTTTGGCGAAAGTTATGATAGCTGGCGAGCCATGGTGACCCTCTCGTGGAACATCTTTGATGGTGGTTATCGGTTTGCCGACCTGGATGAGCGCAAAGCCAAACTTCGAGAAATGCAGTTCAACCGCGAGCAGATGCTGCTTGCGGCCCGACAGGAAGTGGCCAAAGCCCGCACCGAATTGGAAGCGGCCGGGATTGCGCTGAAAGCCGGCGAAAGCCTGGTGGATCTTGCCCTGGAGAACCTGAAAATCGTGGAGAAGCAGTACCAGTTGGGTGCTGCCCCTCAGACCACCGTCACGGACGCCGATTTGCAGCTAAACCAGTCCCGTATTCAGGTCGTCACCGCCAAACTGAGGCTTGCCCTGGCCCGCGTCGCCCTGGTGAAAGCCGCTGGCAAACTCTATGAGGCCGGACAGTAGGGTAAGGTTGCGGCCATCCCGGGTGCGGTTCCCCACTTCACTTGCACCCAAGTCCCTTGCGTGTTACCAATACGCCGTCGGGCGGTATGCCCCGCAAAGACTCTCACGAATCGGTTCGGAGGATGAACATGAAGCGTCTGGTTATGATTCTTTCCCTTTTTGCGTTCGCTTCCATGGGCTGCCAGAAGAGCAACGAGGCACCGGCCAAAGCCGAGGCCCCCAAGGCCGCCCCGGCGAAACCCGCTGACCCGGCGAAACCCGCTGACCCGGCAAAGCCCGCTGACCCGGCGAAACCCGCGGACGCAGCAAAGCCCGCTGACGCCCCCAAGGCCCCGGAAGGCGAAAAGCCCGCCGATGCAGCCAAACCGGCCGGCGAGGCCCCCAAGGGCGATTCGCCCAACGCCGAGGCCAAACCGGCCGATGCCCCAGTTGATGGCACCAAAGCCGCTGCGGCGGTGGAAACCCCCAAAGGAGACAATGACATGGTAGTATTCGAGACCAGTATGGGTAACTTCAAGGTCAAGCTTTACCCCGAGAAAACCCCCATCACCGTGAAGAACTTCCTGCAGTACGTCGACGACAAGTTCTATGATGGAACCGTCTTCCACCGCATCGTGGCCGGATTCGTGATCCAGGGCGGCGGCTTCACGGCCAAGTTGGACAAGAAAGAGACCCGTCAAGCCATCGTCAATGAAGCTCAGAAAGGCATCCCCAACAAGAAGTACACGCTCTCGATGGCCCGCACCAATGTGCGTGACTCGGCCACCTCGCAGTTCTTCGTCAGCCTGGAAGACAATCCCATGTTGGATTACTCGAGCGAATCGCCCCGAGGCTGGGGATACGCCGCTTTCGGTGAAGTGGTCGAAGGAATGGACGTGATTGATCGCATCGGTTCCGTGCAGACCGGCCCCGCCGGCCCCTTCCCCGCCGAAGTCCCCCAGACCACCATCCTGATCAACAAGGGCTATCGCGTCCCCACCACGAAGTAAACACGGTCACCTCG
>CAYTWV010000565.1:0-3179 GCA_964442235.1 uncultured Myxococcales bacterium
TCACCATGGGCGTATACTTTGTACACATGATGATGACCGGCGACCGAACCGTCGGAGAGGCCTTCGCCTCGGCCAAACAGGCCGTCTCTTTGGGCGTGGAACCCTGGACCTACAAGATGAGACTGGAGTTCAATCTCTATGGGGACCCGACCACTCGGCGCCCCAAGTGCTCCACCGACGCCGAATGTGACGACGCCAGCGTCTGCACCGGTTTGGAGTTGTGTGTCTCTGGACGCTGCCAGCCAGGAACACCGCTGGTCTGCCCAGGGCCCGACTCGCCGTGCAAAGCAAGCCGATGCGACCCCACCACAGGATGTATGATGGAGGATCGGGAAGAGGGCGCCTCGTGTGACGACGGTCTGCTTTGTACCGTCTCGGATCGTTGTTATCTGGGGCTCTGCTCGGGGCTTCAGCGGGAATGCACCAGCGCCAACCCCTGCGTAAAACCCTTCTGCGACCCCGACACGGGCGACTGCATCGTTAAGGTGCTCGAGGAAGGAACCACCTGCGAAGGCCCCGACGGTTCCGGGCATTGCTCCGGTGGAACCTGTTTTGTCAAGTCGGCCCCCGAGCCTAAGGCCGACGTGGCAAGTCCCGACGCCGATACCGGCGACACCCGGCCCACCACAGATCTGGGCCCGGAGCCCTCGGGCGATAAGGGATGCCACTCGGCAGCAACCTCTCCGGTCAACGCCGCTTTGCCGCAACTCCTGCTGTCTCTATTTGTCTGTCTGGTAGTCTTCATGGCCCGGCGAGAATCCCCCAGACTCCTCGGCAGGTAAAGGGCCTAAAGCCCCCCAACTTGCTTGGGGGGCGCCGACCACCGGTCGGCGGGGGGCGCGCCTCAAGGCGAGGCCTAGGCCGAGCCGAAAGGCTGCCCCGTCAACGGTCGATGACCTTCGTAGAGGGATGCCACTTCGCCAAGGCAGAGGCGTACGTATTCGTCAACGCATCGATGATTTCGTCGGGATTCTCGGCACCGGCCAGTTTCTCGGCCACCCCTTCCAATCGGGACATGGTCAGGTCCACGTTGTACCGACCCAGCAGAGTCTGCAGACGGTCAAAGTCCCGCTCCACGTCCCGCATCACCGTCATGAACCCATGGCGAGCCGCTTCGGCCCTCTTCCAGAACGACAGCGGATTGATTCGGAAGAATGCACTGTCCGCACTGGCTGGCTCCAGCAACAGAACATCCCCACGGAACGAGGGATCCTGGGCAATCTCCTGCAACGAAATCGACAACCGAGAGTGCAGCAACGTTCGAATCGACTGATCGATGACCTTGGAGAAGCCCATCTCCCCCAGCGACGAGTAGCGGGCCGTAAGCCCCTTGTTGGGCGCATGGTTGTAAGGCCTGAAGGGGTTGTAACAGATGATCAAATCAGCGCCCTTCTGCACCGCAGTATCTATGGGGGCCGTCTTCTTGGCGCTGCCGTCGATGTAGTACTTGCCATTGATCAGGGCGGGCCGATAGAACCCCGGCAACGCCGTGCTGGCTTGCACCGCCTCGCTGATGGTCAAGTCGGTGCGCTCATCAGGCCCGAAAATGACGTCCTGGGCCGTATCCAAATCCACCGAGTGGATGTAGAGCCGCTTCTTCCGTTCCTTCTCGAGCAAAACAAAGTGGTTGGGAACCCGGTAGTGCTGCAGGTTCAACCGCAAAAACCGCTCAATTCTGGAGTTATCGAACACGCCCGAGGGAACAAAGGCCTCCAGCGACGGCAACTGCTCGGCCAGCGCCCCCAACTCATCCTCAAGACCCCGAATCACGTCCCGCTTGGAAGCCGGGCCTTTGCGATAAAACGTCTTTAGAAATGCGGCACCGCCCGTGGTCGCCCTGGATGCGGCCCTGGCCAACGCCCACATGGCCCGAGGCGTGATCTCGGCTATCTCCCGGACCACATCCTGGCCCTTCTCGCCAAGCTCACCAAAATTCGGCCAATAGAATTGCGCTGCGTTGAACGACTCCATCTTCTGCGAGCGGCCCGTGAACGACGCAAAGATCTCTTGGGGAGGTATGCCGGCCGCCAGCGGAGCTGCCAGAAACGACCCCGCAGAAATGCCGAGATACATGTCGAAATCAAGGACAGAGAAACGCCCCATCAGGAGGTCCATGGCGATGAGACCACCGGCCTTGAACGCTCCGCCCGATACGGCACCACCAGAAAGCACAAGAGCCGTAACCGGCCGCTTCTTTCTGGCCCCAGAAGACTTCTCAAGAATGGAGATGGACATTGTCCCTCCCGCACAGGATGTCTTATGATAGTCGGGTCAACGCCCTTTGGACAGAAAGAGAGTGGAGTCCCCATTGCGAAACTTTCAATCCCTGGATTCCCAACAGTGCCATATCCAGTTGGTCGCCCCCTCTTCCCCCGTGCCTTTGGACCGAATGAACCGAGGGCTGGACGTTCTGCGTTCCTGGGGATTGACCGTGGATGTGCCCTCGCAAGTGACTCTGGTTGACGGGTATCTTGCCGGTTCCGACGCTGCCCGGTTTGGTGCCCTGAATTCGGCTCTGGTCAACCCCGCAAACGATGTGGTCTGGGCCGCTCGAGGCGGATACGGCATGGGGCGTCTTCTGGCCATGGGGTTGAACCTTCAAGCGCCCGACAATCCGCCGTGGGTAGTGGGGTTTTCCGACATTTCGCTGCTGTTGCTGCACCTGGCCCCACGGGGCTGGCCCTGTGTCCATGGCCCCAACATCACCACCCTTCCGGACCTGCAGCAAGAGGATCTGCTTCGCCTGTCCGACGTGCTGTTTCGCGGCCAGGGGGTCGGGTTTAGCGGCCTGAACTGCCTGGCGCCCGGACAGGCCCGGGGCCCCATCGCCCCCATAAACTGGACCGTGCTTTGTAGTGTCGTGGGCACCCCCATGATGCCCAGTCTGGAAGGCCATATCCTGTTGCTGGAAGACGTTAACGAGTCTTCGTACCGCCTGGACCGGAATCTGCTGCAGATCTCCAACACCCCGTGGTTCCCCAAACTGGCGGGGCTGGTTCTGGGCGACCTGGGCGGCGCCGAACAAGACCCTCGGCTGCTGCGTTCCATTGCCGACGTAACCGCACGACTGGGCATCCCATGCGCCACCGGGGCCCCCGTGGGCCATGGCCGCCGCCTGGCTTCCATACGCGTGGGCCAAATCGTTGAATTCGACGCAGACCAGGGCACGGTGGCTTGAT
>CAYTWV010000566.1:0-3171 GCA_964442235.1 uncultured Myxococcales bacterium
AAAACACGGCGGCAACCAGGGTCGATTCGTACTAGTACACTCCGTCCCCCCAACCAGTGGACTTTTTCGACGCCCCTCACGGTCGTGGCACAGACACACCGGGCGATTTCGGTTTTCCTCGCCGGCGTCCATCCCAAAAATGGAAGAAGGTCAAGATGGGGTGACGCAGCAGCATTCTCGGGCCTGAGAAGCGCATCACCGCCCGAATTTCTTCTCGTTTTTCCGGGGCGTAGCAGTGGATGGGACAAACCAGGCAGGTGGGTTTGTCGGCCTTAAGGGGGCATCGTTCCAATCGCTGGTCTACGTACTGGGCCAATTCAAGACACTGAGGGCAGAGCGAGGCGTTGTTGGGGGCGTGAACCAGCCGACAGCGAAGCTCGATCATGTGTTGGACGGTCAGGCGCTCTCGCCGTATGCGACATTCGGAACTCATGTTATGCCTGTTACATGCACCACTTCACGTCGTCGATGAGCTTTCCGAATGCATCGGTCAGGGTCTGTTCGCTACCGGCGTAAATCCAGTCCGTGTAGGTGGTGCCACCGTTTTCGGCGATCACCTTAAGCTCGATATCGGGCCCTGAATAGGCGTAGCCGATCACGAAGGTCTTCACGCCCTGCGAGGTAATGTTCTGGACCACCGGGATCAGTTTCTCGGCCACACATTCGGCGCGTGCCTCGGGATCGTCTTCGAACTCGCTGCAGGTGCACTTGTCCTCGCCATCGGAAAGCAACACCAGGTAGGAGTTTTCGGGTGCGGCACCCCAGCAAAGCGAGACGTTGTCCTTGATCCACTTCATGGCGGTGAGCAGCGGCGTGGCGCCGGCGGGTTCGTTGTCATCGAACCAGGCGTCCAAAAGCCCCGCAGCGTTGGCCTGAATGGGGATGTGAGGCTGATCAGGTTCCATGGTGCAACCGGCGAAGAAGCCGTCCTCGCTGGGGAACACGGTAAGTCCGAAGTGAATCCCGGGGTTCTGCTGCACCACGGCATTGATGCTGTTTCGAACGGCCTCCCAGTTAGGGCCCATGCTGGTCGAGCGGTCCACCAGGAACATGACCTTGGGCAGGCAGCCCGGGCTGATGCAGAGGCCGTTGCTGCAAGTCGAGGGGGCTTCACACGTCTGGGTGGGACCCCATCCGGAGCCATCGATCAGGCAGATGTGGAAGTTGGCGCCATCCAGACACTCTCGGCTGGAGGGTTGGCAAATCTTCTGAGCGCACGAGCCCGTCGCAGCGTAGCAGGTGAACCCTTCGGTGCATTGGTTCAGCGGAATCCATGCCGTGCCGGACTCGTTGCACTGGGCGGGAGTCAGCAGATTCTGGCATTGGCGTTCCCCCGGTGTGCAGACCACGACGACCTCCGGTGTCAGGTCGACCGGTTCAAGCAGGTCCAGCGTCTCGCCCTGGGCATCCTGTCTGATTTCTGCCACGCCGTCGTGGGGCAGATCCAAGCCCACATCCGCAGTCTTGAAGTCAAAATTGAGATCCGGAATCCCCTCCTTCGCCTTGTCGGAGCCACAACCTAGTGTCGTGGCAGCAACTGCCAAGAACGCCAGAACCAAGCGAGTCATGGGCTTCGTCATGAGGTCACTCCGGGTGATGGGGTGAATCTACTCTTCGGTCTTGGGAGTGGGGGCTTCGGTGTGCGTTTCTGCTGGTGCGCCTGCGGGGGCCTCTGTGGGGGCCTGAGCCTGGGTTTGAGCCGATGCGGGGCCCTGTGCGGGGCCCTGTCCGGGGCGTTGGCCTCTGGGAGGAGGTCCTCGGCGATCGCGTGGATCCTGGCCGCCGACCTGGCGCATGGGGCGATTGCACATGGGGCATTCGGCGCCGCCCCGGTGCATGGCTTTACGTTCGACTTTCACGCCGCAGCGTTGGCATTCGAAATAGACTCGAGGCCGGCCGTGGGCTGGGCCCGCGCCTTGCTGGCTTTTGCCCCAAGAGGAGGGGGGAGTGCCAAACTGCCAATAGGGGTCGTTGTCCGAAAGCCCGGTGCCGGCGACGGTGCCGCCTTGGCGTCCCTGGGTAGAGCCCCAGGACTCTACGGGGGTTCCAAACTGCCAATAGGGGTCTTGTTCGGCCAGGGTGGCGCCACGACCGCCTCGTCCGCCTGAAGAGGCGGGCGGATCCATACGATTACCGATATTATCGGCTTCTTCGTCGATTTCTTCCTCGACTAGAGGAGTTGGGCGGGGACCCAGGACGGAGTCATTATCTCTTCTGTTCTCGTCAGCCATAAAAACCTCCGCACAGCGGGTGACCGCAGTCCCCGCGGGCAGCGTGATTACCACTCATAAGCGCCGGAAGCAATCAGTTCCAGCGGATAGTCCACGTCTATCAGGGTCAGGCCACGGGCTGGGGCGGTTTGTGCACCCAGGGTGCGATCTTTGCTCTCCAGGACCTCTTTGACGTATTCGGGGGGCACTCGACCCCGGCCCACGGTGACCAGATTGCCCACAATAATGCGGACCATATTTCGCAAGAAGGCGTTTCCGTGCAGGGTAAATGTGATCAGGGGGCCTTCCCGTTCGATGCAGATGGCATAGATGGTTCGCACGGGGGTTCTGGCGTCACAATCGGCGGCCCGATAGGCGGTGTAGTCGTGTTCTCCGACCAGGTATTTCGCAGCGATGCGCATGGCTTGAGTGTCCAGGCGATAGGGGACGTTCCAGGCATAGGGGCCGATGAAGGGGTCCCTGTTTGTCTGGTTTAAAACGCGATACCTGTAGGTTTTTGCGACGGCAGCTTTTCGGGCGTTGAACTCCCAGGGGACGTGTTGGACGTCGACGACGGCCATGTCGTGGGGCAGCATGCTGTTGACGCCTCGCAGCAGTGCGATGGGGGGCAATTTGGCTGCGGTGCGGACGCCGACGGGGTGTTTCAGGGCGTGGACACCGGCGTCGGTGCGGGAGCTGGAAGCCAGGCTGAAGTGGGTTCCGATGACTTTAGCCAGGACGGTTTCAAGTTCGCCTTGGACAGAGCGCAGATCGGCCTGCCTTTGCCAGCCATGAAACTGGGTTCCAACGTAACGGATCCATAATAAATACTGGTACACGGCTACATTTCGAAGGCCAATCCAAAGACCAGCCCTCCATGCGAGAGGTCGAAGCTGCTGTCGCTGCCGAAATCATTAAGCCAATGGGCAGACCACTCTACGAACAAATAGCTGTTGTTGAC
>CAYTWV010000567.1:0-3166 GCA_964442235.1 uncultured Myxococcales bacterium
CCTGGAGTCAGGTGGAACCCTTTTAAACATCAGTTAGACCGCACGGGAATCCATGAACGGCACGTCGCACTTCATCTTGTATGTCGGTGATCAGCAGCGGGCCACGGCGTTCTACACGGCCGTGCTCGCCATTGCCCCACGGCTGAACGTCCCCGGCATGACCGAGTTCCCTTTGCCTGGCGGCGCTGTTTTTGGCCTGATGCCTGAAGCGGCAATCGAGCGCCTGCTGGGCCCAAAACTCCCAAGTCCCTCCGCTGCACGAGGGGTGCCAAGGGTCGAGCTGTACCTCCTTCTGCCCGAGGCTGCGACGTATCACGCACGCGCCCTTGCTGCCGGAGCAGTCGAACTCAGTCCACTGAGCCTGCGTTCTTGGGGTCACCAGGGAGCGTATTCTCTTGATCCCGATGGTCACGTTCTAGCGTTCGCAACGGAAGCCGAGGTCGGTGGGGGCTAAGCCTTCGCTCCTCAATCTGCCATCTAGCCCAACCCACTCAACCCCCTGGCGTGGGATTGGGGGATCTTCGTTTGGCTTTGTCACTGTTTCAGGCTGGCAAGAATGCAAAACTCATTGACGACTTGAAATTTGCACGGTATTTCTCAACCCATGATTGAACGGGCGCTGAAACTCCCCGTTGCGGGAACAGAGACCTTTTTCCTTTGGGGACCCAGGCAGACGGGCAAGTCCACGTTGCTGCGCTCCTCCTATCCCACTGCACTCTGGATCGACCTCCTAAAGGCTGATGAGTATCGCAGGTATCTTCAGCAGCCAGAGCTATTGCGCCAGGAGATCGCCATGATGGCTTCTCCTCCCTTTGTGGTGATCGATGAGGTCCAGCGTGTCCCATCCTTGCTGGAGGAAGTTCACTGGCTTCACGAGCAGCGAGGCGTTCATTTTGCCCTTTGTGGGTCGAGTCCTCGCAAAGTGAGACATGGTCAGGCCAATCTGCTGGGCGGACGAGCGATCCGATACTCGCTTGGCGGTCTGACAGCCAGGGAGTTGGGGCCCGACTTTGACCTCACGAGGCTTCTGAACCATGGCTACCTGCCCAGAATCTACCTATCGGACCGCCCCCAGAGGCTTCAGCGCTCTTACGCTGCCGAGTACCTCAGGGAGGAGATTGCTGCCGAGGGTTTGGTGCGCAATCTTCCCGGGTTTTCGGCGTTTCTGGATCTCGCGGCTTTGTCGGATTGCGAGCAGGTAAACTATTCCACTATTGCTCGGGATTGTGGCGTTTCAAGTCAGACGGTCAAAGGCCATTTCGACATCCTGGTAGACACGCTCGTTGGTTCCTGGCTTCCCTCCTATCGTGTTCGTCCCAAACGCCGCATGGATGCCTCCCCCAAGTTCTACTTCCGGGATGTGGGGGTCGTGAACTTTCTCGCTCGTCGCGGCAGTGTTGAGCCCGGTTCTGAGCTATTCGGCAAGGCCTTTGAGAACTGGGTTCACCACGAATTGAGCTGCTACAACGAGTATGCGGAGCGGTTCGCAAATCTCAGCTACTGGAGGCTGGCGACCGGACATGAAGTAGACTTTGTCGTCAATTCGGCGGCCGTGGCGATCGAGGCAAAGGCCGTCCGCAAAGTGACGAGCGACCACACCCGAGGCCTCCGGGAACTGCTGGTAGACCATCCTGAAGTTGGCAAGAGGGCAATTGTATGCCTCGAAGAGAAGCCACGTTTGCTCCCCGAGGGCATTGAGGTGCTTCCTGTGGCAGAGTTTGTCCGGCAATTGTGGGGCGGCGAACTCTTCTGAGGCAGATGTGGAAACGTCCTTCCAGGACTCCCCCTGTGCCTCCTGGCGTCGACCTCCTGCATCGAAAGGCTTGCGAGGGGATTGCGCCAGGGGCCGACCTGAGCGTCATGAGAAGGCCGGGTCGGTTGACCCCGCCCTTGTCCCGCAGTGGCCGTCAGGCCTTACCACCGACATCTAGCCCTTGTTCCGGCCACGGGAATCGGCTGGATTCGTACCCTTGTTGGTGCACCGAAACCTGATGGGACGCCACCCTGGGGGCAAACGCGGTGGGTTCGCAATGGGAGGAGACGAGGAGGAGACCCGCCTCTTGACTCTCAACCCGCTTCGGTTGCACAGTGGTTCTCGGCACGTCACCCAACCAACACTCGAAGGAGGTCCCCATGGCCAACAAGATAAGGCGAATTGCTGTGAACACAGGTGGTGGGGACGCCCCGGGCCTGAACGCAGTCATTCGGGCGGTGGTTCTTGCCGCCGAACGCCAGGGCTGGGAGGTTCTGGGCATCCCGAAGGGCTACAGCGGCCTCCTGGACGAGCCGAAACTGATTCCACTGGACCGCAGTTCCGTGCGCGGGATCACCCACCTGGGTGGCACGATTCTGGGCACAATTAACAAGGGCCACCCCTTTGAGTTCCCGGTCAAGCAAGCCGATGGCACCGTGAAACTGGTGGACCGCTCCGATGAGGTGGTCCACAACTTCCACAAGATGGAGCTTGATGCCCTGGTGGCCATCGGAGGGGATGGTTCGCTTGGTCTGGCCCACCGCTTCGCCCTGAAAGGGCTCCAAGTGATTGGAGTGCCCAAGACCATCGACAACGACCTTTGCGGCACTGTCATCACGTTCGGGTTCGACACGGCCGTGGGCGTCGCTACCGACGCACTGGACCGACTTCACAGCACCGCAGAGGCGCACGAGCGGGTCATGGTCGTCGAGGTCATGGGGCGACACGCCGGCTGGATCGCCCTCAATTCGGGGGTAGCCGCCACGGCTGACGTAATCCTTCTTCCTGAAATCCCCTACGACATCCGTAAGGTCTGCGAGAAAGTGATGGACCGTGAGCGGCAGGGCCGCCACTTCAGCATCGTGGTTGTGGCCGAAGGTGCGGCCCCGCAAGGCGGCCACCTGAGCGTTAAGGGCCCCAAAGAGCCTGGCCGTGAAATCCGATTGGGTGGCATTGGAGAGCAAGTGACCCAACAGATAGAGGAAATCACCGGCAAAGAAACCCGGCTGGTGGTGCTGGGGCATCTGCAGCGGGGTGGCCGCCCGACCACCTTCGACCGCCTCATCGCCCTGCGCTTCGGCGCTGCGGCAGTCCGCATGCTGGCCGAGGGCAAGAACGACGTCATGATCGCCCTGGACTCCCCAACCGTGCGCTGCATCCCTATGTCCGATGCCATTTCCCGAACCAAGACAG
>CAYTWV010000568.1:0-3157 GCA_964442235.1 uncultured Myxococcales bacterium
GTTTATCGCCGATCCCTCCTCGGCCATTCCCGCCAACAGTGCCACCGATACCGAGGCACAACGGCGGGCCAGCACCATCTACCACCCCACCATGCGTTTTCCCATGCTGCCTCCCCCTCTGGCTTACGATGCGCTCACGCTTACAACCACGGGCCCCGGACCCGCCGTGGACCACGTCCTGACATACGATTTGGCCGGCCGGCTGGTGGCATCCGAGATCCGCCCCGTGGCCTTGCAACTGGCGTCGCGGCTCTCTTATGAGACCGTGGACGAGATTCTGGGCGGCACGACGCCAAGCCCTTATGCCCAAACGCTCAACAGATTGTGGCTGATTGCTCAGCGACTGACCCAGAACCGGGTGGGAGCCGGGGCCATCATGCTGAACCAGGTCGAGGTGCGTGTGAAGGTGAAGGAGGGCCAGGTCGTTCGGGTCAAACGCACCTCCCAAGACACGCCTTCACATAAACTGGTCGCCGAGTTCATGGTAGCCGCAGGGTCCCAGCTGGCCGACTTCTGCGTCACAAACAAACTCTCCACCGTCTTTCGAACCCAACCTCGCCCCGACGAAGACTTGGGCTTCACAATGGAAAAGGCCTCGGACCCGGTCTACATCCACGCTACGGTCCGCAAGCTCAAGCGAGCGGAAGCCACCACCCATCCGGGCAACCACGCCGGGCTTGGCATGTCGGCCTACTGCCAAGCCACAAGCCCCCTGCGACGCTACCTGGACATGGCCGCACAGCGACAGGTCCTTTCGTTCCTGCAAACGGGCAAGGCCCACTACTCGGCCGATGACATGGTTCGATTATTGGGTTCCGTAGAACCCACGTCTCAACTGACCCGCAGGGCCGGAGACGACGCCAATCGTTACTGGTTGCTGGTCGACATAAAAGAGAAGGCCCTTGGACAGGTCGTGGATGCCTTGGTGCTTGGCGTGGACCGTGGCCAGGTCTCGGTTCAACTGGTGGACTGGGGTCTGAACGCCCGAATCCATGCCTATATCTCCACGGCTCCCGGGCAGACGATTCAGTTGAAAGTGGGTTCCGTGGATCCACGAGCCGACTCACTTTCGTTGCGACCCGTGTAGCTCCGATCGGGTGCGCCTCCCCGCAAAGCCCCGACCGGGCGCCCACTCCCTGACGGTCGTGGCACAGACACCCCAGTGTCCCCGAACGCAACGGGCCTGATTGAACCCGTAGAAACCCGGGTCAGAGGTGCTGTCAGGTGTATTCTCGGCTTCCGAAGATGGCGGTACCTACTCGGACCAGCGTGGAGCCCTCTTGGATTGCGACCTCGAAGTCCCCACTCATGCCCATGGACAATTCGGTGAAATCGGCCAGGCCAAACTGGGTAGCCAAGCCGTCCCTCAACCGCCGCAGTCGGGCGAAGTAGGGGCGGGCCGAATCGGGCTCCAAGTCCAGCGGAGGCATCGTCATCAGCCCCACGGGGCGGACCCCGTCCAGTGAAATGGCGGCTTCGAGCAGTGCCGGCACATCCTCGGGCTGGCATCCGGACTTGGTCGCTTCCGGAGAGAGGTGCACTTCGAACAACACATCCAGCACTCGGTCCAGTTTCGCCGCTTCGTTTGCCAACTCGACCAGCAAACGTTTGCTGTCCACCGAGTGAACACAATGGGCCCACCGGGCTACCCACTTCGCCTTGTTGGTTTGCAGATGGCCGATGAAATGAAACTGCAGGTCTGGCAAGTCGTGCAGGGCCTCTGCCTTCTCCCGCAGCTCCTGGGCATAGCTCTCTCCAAACAGCCGCTGCCCCGCTTGCCAGGCCTCTTGGATGGCGTTGGCCGGGTGAGTCTTTGAGACCGCAAGCAGACGGACCGATCCTGCGGGTCGCCCAGCGCAGACTTCGGCCTGGGCGATGGCCCGTCGGATTTGGTTCAGGTTGTTTTGGATTGAGTCAGCGTGCATGGCTTGAATTTCCCAACCCTCTCAAACTGGTTCGATTGGGTTGGCGGCCCTAGGGCCAGCACCGGACGCCGGGATTACCGGCGTACCGGGCGAAAGGGGACTAGCCACCCATGCAGGCGTTGTACAGAGAGGAGCAGACGCCGGACAGAGCGGTGTTCTGGCACTCGGCGGTGTCATCATTGGGGCAAGCCTCGATGATGCAGTCCACCACGTCTTCGAACGAGTTCTGAGCAGCAACGGTACCGTTCACGCGGCACTCGATGGCGCAAGCAGAGTCGGTCGGGGCGCAGGCGTTCAGGCAGTCAAAGACTTCTTTGCAGGTCTTGGTGCCGTGAGCGCATTCCTTGAACTGGGTATCGCAGCCGGCCCAAGCGGTTTCCATGCAGGCGTCATCGCCTTCGGCGCAGTCGAAGTAACCGGCGGCGTCGATGCAGTTGATGAAGGAGTTCCAAGCGGTCTTGCCTTCGGAAGAGCCGGACTGCAGGCAGGCCTGCGAGCAAGCTTCGTCCTGGCACTCATTGAGGCACAGGTACATTTCCAGGCAGGTGGCGGTTCCCGGAGGAACGCAAGCGTCCATCTCGTCCTGGCAGGGGGCCCAGGCGGTGTCCAGGCAAGCGCTGTCGCCTTCGGGGCAATCGAAGTAGCCATTGGTATCCAGGCAGCCAATCAGGGCCTGCCAAGTCTTCTGGGCTTCGACGGTACCGGAACCGATGCAGTCAGAGCCGCACTGGGGACCAGTGGTGGGGTCATCGGGGCAGGTGCCGATGCAAGCATACATTTCGTTGCAGCTCAGGTTGCCGTGGAAGCAGCCAATGATTTCGTCTTCGCACTTGTTGGAGGCCACGGTCAGGCACTCGTCGTCGCCATCGGCGCAATCCCAGTAACCGTTGGTGTCGAGGCAGTTCACGACGGCGTTGAACGCCATCTGGTCTTCCACTTCGGCTTCGTTGACGCAGGTCTGCTGGCAGGCCTGATCCGAGGGGGGGCAGAGGTTCAGGCAGTCGAAGATGGCAGGGCAGCCACTGGCAGGAGCCTCTTCTTCGCAGACGCCCAGATCGGAGCACACGGCGCCGCCGGTGCAGGTGCCGCACAGACCGCCGCAGCCGTCAGAGCCGCACTGCTTGCCGGTGCAAGCGGGGGTGCAAACGACGCACTGGCCTGCATTGCAGGTGCCAGTGGTGCAGGTGCGGCCGGTGGCGGCGCAGGCGTCATGGCCGCAGATTTTGCCCATG
>CAYTWV010000569.1:0-682 GCA_964442235.1 uncultured Myxococcales bacterium
CCCTATCCATCATGGATTCCGCCTCTCCCCGCCGAAGACCACCTGAACGGTGCTGCCCACTGGGACCAGCGAACCCGCTGCGGGGGTCTGTTCCAGGGCCCAGCCAGCACCCGTCACTGAAACGGAGAGACTTGCTGAGGCCGCCAAACCGATGACTCGAGCCACGCTCAATCCCGCAAAGTCAGGGATAAGAACCGAGCCGGCTTCCTGAGCGGCAGGCTGCAATTTGCCTTCCTTTTCGCCTTTGGGTCGGTCCTTTTTGACCGATTTGCTCTGGCCCATGGGGGCAACGCCCAAGGTGGGGTCGCCACGCATGGCAAAATAGGCCAGGGTGTCACGCACGATCTTAGAGAAAACGGGGCTGGCAATCGATCCGCCCGTGTGCGAGGTGTGTGGGTCATCCACCATGACCAGTACTGTATATTTTGGGTTATCCAAAGGAGCGACGCCGACGAACCAGGCGGACCAGCGGTCGGCATATGCGCCAACGGTGACCTTCCTCAGTTCGCCGTCACGGTCCAGATACTCGACCTCGGTTCGAACGAATTTCTGGGCAGTGCCCGTTTTGCCGCCTACGTCGACGTTGTAAACATTGGCGGCCTCGCCGGTCCCACCGGGCATGACCACAGCGTGCAACGCCTTCAGGACGTCGGAAGCCACGCTTTCCGCAAACACGCGCTCT
>CAYTWV010000569.1:729-3155 GCA_964442235.1 uncultured Myxococcales bacterium
AACTCTGGGGGTTTCCGAGATGACCTGGCCTCGGCTATCCAGATAGGACTGAACCAAAACCGGCTGAACCCAGACGCCCTTGTTGGCCAGCGTGTTGAACGCCGCAATGACTTGAACGGGCGTCGCCGAAAGGCCCTGGCCAAAGGCGCGGTTGGCCACGTCGATGTGGGTCCAGAGTCGGGGGTCACCCAGGCGTCCGGTGCCTTCCAGCAAAGAGGGCCCGGTCAGTGCCGTGGCGGCCGTCTCAAGTCTGGCCGCAAACTGAACCAGGGCTTTGGGCAGTGGAGACTTCTGAGCGGCTCGGCAGAAATCGATTACGTCGAAAAGAGCCGAGTTGGCTTCCCGAGTCGGCATGGGAATGATGCCCGTTCGTTTGCCGATTCTCAGACGAACCAGGTACTCGTGCATGACGGGGCCGCCCAGCTCCAGGCCCCACTTTCCCATGCAGATGTTTGAGGAAAACTTGATGGCTTCTTCCAGAGAAATCCAACCCAGCTTGTGCAGGTCGGTAATGGGGCGTTCTTTGGTGTTGTCATCGACATACCACGTTCCCCAGTTGCCGAAGCATTGGGTATTCAGGGTGGCGATGCCCTGCTGCATGGCCATGGCGGCCACAAGCGGCTTGATGGTCGAACCCGGCTCATAAGCGCGGGTAAAGGCCAGTGACTCCCAACGAGGTAGGTCCTTGGGGCCATAGGTGCGCAGCACCTGGGGATTGGGGTTGAAGCTGGGCGACTGGGCGACGGCCAGCAGATGCCCGGAATTGACCTCCATGACGATTGCCACGCCCGAGGGGGCCTTGGCGGCCTGCAGGGCTTCGGTCAGATGTTTCTCGGCCATGGCCTGAAGGTACGAGTCAACGGTCAGCACCACCGTGCGGCCGTCCAGTTGCTCGGGCTCCAAGGACTCGGTCAATACGATGTGCCCCTTTCGGCCACGCATGCCCACGTACTCGGCCTTGCGCCCTGTAAGGTCCTCTTCAAACCAGCCTTCCACTCCCGAGCGCCCGTCCAGATCCACCGATGCTGGCTCGCGCCCATGGCGGCTTACAAACGAATTATCGGGTTCACGAACGTGGCCCACCACTTGCCCAGCCAGCGAACCTTGGGGGTAGTAACGGTACGCTCTGGGGTGGATTCGCAGCCCCTGCAGTCTGGTCTGCAGCCACTGAACCTGCCGGTCGGGAGGGGGCAGTTCCGGGGCATTCGCTTTTTTGGCGGCCTTCTCGGAAACATACGTTTTGGGAGTGTATGTCAAAACGCCCGTGAGGCCGGCCGCCACTGCAGGTGAAAGGTCTTGCGTTACATAGTAGATGGGGTGGTGACCGCGTTCATAGCGGATTCCCGCCTCACGCATCCAGCCTTGAACCGTAATGGCCCGAATGCGCCCATTTTCGGCATAGTCATGGAACGATTCGGCCAACTGCTCTTCGGTCTTGACCCGACTTCTCCAGGCGTCGCCAAACCCGAACTTTTCGATCACGGTCTCTTGGGGCATCTCCAGGATTCCAGCCAGGAACTGGATGACAAAGGCCTCATTGCCGGCGGGGATAGGCTGGACGACCTCGAGCTTGGCCTGGGTCAAACTGGCGGCCAGGCGGCGGCCCTTGCTGTCCAGGATGGCGCCGCGGCGTCCCACAACCTCACGCGACACTTGAGTCTGCTGGTCCACGGCGGCCCGAAGTCCTTCTCCCTGCACCCCTTGCAGCCAGAAGGTCTTGACCAAACCCAGCGCCAGAGGCAGCGCACACAGAAGCACGATCAAGCGGGTACGCTCAATCATGCTTAAGGGGGTCTTGATTCGGTCAAGCAGGTTCATCATGGTGCCTACCGCATACTTTGGAGCTTCTTCTTGCAGCGACGGCCATACAGCCCTTCGCCACCGATCTTGCCGCATTTCTGGTACCGCTTGACGGACTCCTGGATGTTCCCGGAGGACTCATACAGGGACGCCGAGTGGAAGTACGGATCGACGTATTCGGGGCAGCGGGTCATGGCTGCGTCAAAGGCGTCCTGAGCTTCGTCGGGACGCTTCATCTCGATATAGACCAGGCCGATGTTGTTGTAGGCCAGGCACATTTCCTTGTTCAGGAACAGCGCTCGCTTCAGGTGTTCTTCGGCGTCTCGAAGTTTGCCCAGGTTGAAATAGGCCCAGCCGAGGTTGTTCTCGACGATGTAGGGGGTCCCGTACCGAGCCTCTCCCAACAACGGCGTCAACGTCTCGATAGCCTGCTGCCACTGGCGCATGGCGACATGAAGTGCACCCAGGTTCGCACGGGCGTCCAGGAATCCGGGTTCGGAGTTCAGAGCCGATTCGAAGTGCTGCAGGGCTTCGGCATAGTTCAAGCGGCCCATGTGGATCAGCCCCGCCAGATTGTGGCCCGGAGCGTGTTTGGGGGTTTGAACAAAACACTGCTCCAACTCCAG
>CAYTWV010000570.1:0-1828 GCA_964442235.1 uncultured Myxococcales bacterium
ACCTGCAGACCGAGATTTGGACCGCCTTTGAGGTTCCCGCAGAAGTCCTGGGCTTGGAAGTGACCGGGTCGGTCTGGCAAGACGATTTGGGGTGGTTGTGGGTGCTGGTCGACTCGCCGGATGGTTTGGAAGCCGTGGCCTGGGAACCAGGGGCCATGGACCTGGCGTCTCGTGTTGAGGTGGGCTCACAGACCCACCAGGCAGCACTATTGCTTGAGCAAACCTCGGGAGAGTTGTTGGTGCTGGGGAGATCGCCGCAAGACTCGTTTGTGGCCCTCACTCATGGGGCGGGTTTTCTGGGTCCGATTCCGGAGGCAGCCATCCCCAGCAGTTTCATCGGTGATTGGGGCCAGGCGTTGTGGAGTCTTGCCTGGACTTCAGCAACGCACCGGCAGGCAGAAGCCCTGGGGCGCACCACGCCAGACGGGTTGACTCAACCTTCCGAGCTTAGAATTCAGATGCGTTGTAACTGAGCGGGTTCTCTTTACTCAAAGACTTATTCGGCGGGATTTTCCAGAAGGTATTGGCAGGTTACACCGTCTTGCAGCATACAACCGTACTTATCAATGCTGCCCGTTTCCAAACTGAATGAACCCTTGCAGGTGGTGCCACCGGGGCATTCGCTGGAGTTTTTGCATTCGGGGGTGCAATAGAATCCCGTTCCGCCAGGGCCCGTGTAACAGATGTTCCCGGGCTCGCACTCGTAGTGGCCACGGCACTCACGGCAGAAACCCTGAGTCTGAATATGGCAGGTCGGAACGAATTGACCCTCGAACGTCATGTAACAGATGCCGGTGGAACCACCCACATCGAAACAATTCTGGTTTTCGGGGCATTCGTTGCCAGAGGCGCACTCTTTTACGCAGAAGCGCTCTTTGGAGTAGAAGGACTCTGCGCAGTGGAACTTCGGCGTCTGGCAGTCACTTTCCACCTTGCAAGGGGAACAGGCGCCGCCGTCGCCTTTGCACGAACCGTAAGCCGGGACACACATCCAGGCCGCATTGGCCTCGACATACTCACAAAGCGCACCTCCGGGGCAGGAGAGCACGCCAGGCTGACACATTTCGCTGCAGAACTTCCCGCCCTTGCCATGGGAGATGCACTTCATGCCGGAGTATTCGCACTGAACGTCGTCTTCACATTCCGAGCAGTAGACGGCCGGCCGACATACCTTCAGAGGGTCTGCGTATCCGTACTTGTAATCGCAAACAAAATATTTAGGGCAATCCATGTACGTCTCGCACATCTTGCTGCAGATGGGCTCGGGGTCCTGGGGGCCGTAGCGGAAACAGGAGAGGCCGTACTGCGCACAATCGGCGCCGGTCAGGCAGCTTTCCGCAAATCCCTTGGGACTGACGTCGGTGTGGAAACCGTCGGGCTCTACGGGGACGTCGGGAACCACTACCACGTCGGGCTCGACGGGAAGGTCGGCCGAAAAATCGGGGACGGCGTTGTCTTTGGCCAGGTCCGGGACGTTGGTGTCCGCCTTGGCGTCGGCCACATCGGCAGGCACCTGGGTGTCCGGCTGAGTCGCCGTGTCGGCGGTGCCAGAGTCACTGGAACAGCCCCAGAAAGAGAGCGAAATCAAGGCAACAAGGGCAAAACGGCGAAGCAGCATGCGAGCCTCCAAACAATAGAAGGCGGACTCTACCAGCCCACGGGGGCCAGGTCAAAGAGACTTCGTTTGTGTACGGGTTTGGCGGCCTTGTTAGCGGCCTCTCGGCACTGATCGCAGATTGTGTTGCGGGGGCGCGGGTGATATAAGACAAGGCCTTGGCCGAACGGATGCTGTTCGAACCGAACTCCGAGGAGAGGCGAATGAAGGCAA
>CAYTWV010000570.1:1838-3144 GCA_964442235.1 uncultured Myxococcales bacterium
TTATTGGTGTGGCAACGTTGCTCCTGTCGATGTGGACGGGTACTGCCTGGGCCCAGCCAGCGGCAGCGCCCCAGCAGCCCAGCGACAAGCCGGCCGGCGAGACACAGCCCACCACACCTCCCCCCCCGGAGCGAGTCTGGGAAGCGGCCTATAGCGACTATCTCTCCACCGATGCCATCGGGGCCAAAGAGTTCATAAAAGCGCATCCCGAGTGGGATGGGCGTGGGGTGGTGGTGGCCGTTCTGGATACGGGCGTGGACATGACTGTGCCCGGTCTGACCAAGACCTCCACGGGTGAAGTCAAAGTGATTCAGGCCCTGGATTTTTCTGGCCAGGGAACGCTGCATCTGGAAAAGGCCAAAGAGGTTATGGAACGGGACGAACCGGTGCTGAAGGCCGGTCGTGTCATCGCCCGAGGCCACAAACGGCTGACGCCGGCGCCGGTGGCCGACAGTTTGCTTCTTGGGGTCCTGGAAGAGGCTCGTTTCACCGAGTCCGCCGTGTCGGACATCAACCGCAATGGCCGTCGGGACGACCGGTTCGCAGTCCTGTTGGGCAAAGTGGTGGACGAGAAGGGCGAGAAGTGGCTTTGCTGGATTGACGTGGACGGCGACGGCCAATTGGATGACGAAAAACCCGTAGAAGAGTATGCCACCTCTCTCACTCCGTTCTATTTTGCCGCTGCGGGCGAGTCGGAACCTCGAGCCTATCTGGCCATGGCCCTTCAGTTTGTTCCTGACCGCAAGGTGGTAAATCTGCATTTTGCCGATGGCTCTCACGGTACCCACGTGGCTGGCATCGCCACGGGCTTCGACTTGTTTGGCAAGAAGGGGTTCGACGGAATTGCGCCCGGGGCCAGGGTCATGAGCCTGAAGATTGGCGACAATACGCTGGCTGGAGGCAGCACCACCACCGGCAGCATGGAAAAGGCGCTCACGTTTGCCGCAGAGTGGTCCCAGAAGAACAACACGCCGGTCATTGCCAATGTCAGTTATGGCATCGGGGCCGAGTTGGAAGGCGAGTCTGATATCGATGTTGTGGTGGACGATTTGATGAAACGTTACCCGCTGTTTGCGGTGGCGACCTCGGCCGGGAATTCGGGCCCGGGGTTCAGCACCGTGGGGACTCCGGCCGGGGCCTTCCTGGCGTTCTCCACCGGGGCGCTGCTGACCAAAGCCAATGCCGCGGCCCAGTACTCGGCCAAAATAGCACGGGATCAAATCTTCTTTTTCAGCAGCCGGGGCGGCGAGTTGGCCAAACCCGATGGGCTGTGCCCCGGCACGGCGCTGTCGCAGGTTCCTCGATG
>CAYTWV010000571.1:0-3130 GCA_964442235.1 uncultured Myxococcales bacterium
GGCTACTTGTGGGAGCCACTGCCCAGGCGGACGAGATGGACTTCTACCCGCATACCGTATCTCGAGGAGAGGTATTGAAGATCCTGTCGAACTCAGGAACCGGCGTGTTACCTCCGATCCTCCTCCTGGATGCCTGCTTCAGCGGCACGGATGTCTCCGGAAAGACCCTTATCAAGGGAGCTCAGTTTGTGGTGTCAGAGGAGATCAGCGAGAATCCAAACGACAAGGCCACCATCCTCACCGCTGGTCGAGCAAAAGACATTGCGGGACCCTTGCCCGGCTCGGCCAAACCCGCATTCAGCTACCTGATGTTGGGCGCACTTCGAGGTTGGGGTGATGCGAACCGCGATGGGACCGTGACCGCCTTGGAGGCCATTGCGTACACTCAAGATGCCCTGATGTCCCTTGATCCAGGTCGCATGCAGGAACCCCAACAGAGTGGGTTGGACCAGCCCCTGACACCCAAGTTGGACGCGCACAATATGGAAAAGGGTCCCGATTTAGCCGATCTGCGGCTGAAACTGACCGGTGCCGGGCCAGGCAGCGGGATGAACGCCCAGACAGACCTGGACAGACAGTTGGCTGACCTGGAAAAGGCCCGAGCCGAACGCGAGGCCGCAGAGAAGCGAGAAGCCGAACTCAAGACAAAGGCTCTGGCGGAACATAGTTCTGCGGTGAAGCTGGATTGGCTGAAGGTCAAGAAGGTGGCTGACAAGGGTGGACCAGAGGGCAAAGTTGCTGTCGAACTCTTCCTTAAGAAATACAAGGGGCACCCTTTGGGCAACCCATTTATGGACCAGGCGAACTCAACGCTGGCGCAGCTTCAGAAGGACAGACCGGCTGTGACTACGGTGACAGAACCTCAAAGGGCCAAGTCCGAAGACCATCCCGCAAAGGGCAGGTCCACAGTGCCGGGAATCTCTTTCGGTATTGGCGGCGTTGCGGCGATGATTACTGAGCCGGACGAAGGAAAATCCGAAAACCTGTTTGGACCGGGTCTTGTATTGCAAGTCCGGTATGGAGTGTTCGATTATATCGCTATTCAAGCCCTTTTCAATTACAATAGATACATAGAATCCAATTACGATTTTTCTGCTATCTCATTTGACATTGGACCTGCAGCAGTGGTCCCTATTTGGAATTTTTTTCATCTATCCACGTCGTGCTCTTTTGGGATAACCGATATTACGCACTCTGTAATTAATGGTGACGGTGGCACTAATAACCAGAAAATGGCCACCATATCCGGAGACATTGGTTTTGATTTTATAATAAATACCAAACTTTCTTTGTTTTTGGCAATTCGGTATTCATACGACATGACTGAATTAGATTCGGAAGGGGGTTCAGAACACTTTCCGCTCCGGGAAAGCTCCTCTGGGTCCGCCAGGCTTGGGTTATCGTACACATACTAGTAACTGTGCGGCCGTACCCTCTACCCCTCGACCAGCACCGGGGCGCCGGTGACTGGATGGCGAAGTTGCGTAAACGGAGTCCCGTACGCCTGCGAAAGCACCTCCAGAGGCAATTGCCCGCTGGGACCATGGAACAGGACCCGTCCCTGATGCAGCAGCAACACGTCCAAGCCCAACTGCCACACCAGATTCAGGTCGTGCAGCACACAAATCACGCCGTGACCCACGCGGGCCAACTCCTGAAGTTCCCCCAGCAAATGCCGACTGTTGCGCCAGTCCAGCGCATCGGTGGGTTCGTCAAGCAACAACCATCGGGGACGCTGCACCAGCATCTTGGCGGCCAATACCAGCCGTTGTTCGCCCCCGGATAGTGTCGGAAACGACCGGTCTCTCAGGCCCGCCACCCCCAGTTTGGCCAGCCCCTGCATCGCTTCGTTTTCGCCTTTGGAACCCTCGCTGGCCAGGGCCTTCACCCCCATCATGGCCACTTCCAGCGCCGTGAATGGAAACGAGGTCTCCACATCCTGAGGTAGATATCCCAGCAGCCCGCCACGCTCTCGGCCTGGCAACTTGTGGGTCGGATGGTTTCCAAGCATGACCCGGCCCGACGTAGGCCGAAGGTAGCCGGCCAGAAGCCGCAACAGCGTGCTCTTGCCCGCACCGTTAGGGCCAATCACGGCCAGCAGACGGCCCGGTTCCATCGACAGCGAGACCTGGGATAGAATCGAGCCGAAGGCGGCCTGATCCAGCACCAAAGAGGGCGTTACCGAGGGGTAGGGGGTCATATCACCACCTCCCGCCGCTGGGCCCGGGCCAGCATAAATATGAACATCGGTCCGCCAATCAGACTGGTCAAAACCCCCACGGGCAGTTGGGTGCCCAACCACGGCGAAATCAGCCTGGAAGCCAGGTCCGAAGCCAACAGGAACAGCGCTCCGCCCACGGCACTTAGCGGGAACAGCCGCCGGTGGCTTGCTCCCACCACAATCCGCAACATGTGCGGCACAATCAACCCCACAAACCCCACAAACCCCGACAGCGCCACGGCCCCAGCCACAAGCAATGCTGCCACAAAAAACAACTTTCGCTTCAATCGCTCGGGGTCCACGCCACTTCCGTGGGCAAACTCCTCACCCACCGCCAGCGCATCTACCCTGCGTCCCTCTGTGGACAGCAACACCGTCCCAGCGACCGCCAGAATCGCCACGGCTATGACCAGCACCCACGGCACGGCCTCGGAGGCCAACGTACCCATCAGCCAGAACAGCACCTCTTGAAGGCGATGCCCCACCAACAGGCTTTTCAGAAACATCACCACCGCCGAAGCAAAGAAGTTGAACACCACCCCCATCAACAGCAGGTGGTTCGTAGCCACCATGCCCCGCACCCATGACATCCCAAACAACAGCACCGTCGCTGCCAACGCCCCCAGAAAACTGCCGCCAAAAACCACCACCGCATGGGCCGTCCCCGCCCCGGCCATCAGCACCGTGGCGAAGGGCAACATCGCCAAGGTGCCGCCAACCGCCGCACCTCCCGATACACCCACGATGAATGGGTCGGCCAACGAGTTTCGCAACAGCGCCTGAAATGCCGTCCCCGAGAGCGCCAGACTGGCCCCCACCCCCAACGCCATCAGCCCTCGCTTCAGGCGTAACTCCACAAGGACTTGTGTGCCCGGCGCATCATGCCCCAACAACGCCGAGACGGGATCA
>CAYTWV010000572.1:0-3126 GCA_964442235.1 uncultured Myxococcales bacterium
CGGTCGGATCCGCTGGGTTCAAAGGATTCGTTGGGCCCACAACCACCAGGGTTCCTCCGGCCGTATCGGTCCCCTGACCTTCTTTGCCGGCATCGGGATTCGACGCAGGATCGACGGGTCCACCCGCCAAAGGCTCTGCAGCCCCCATGTCCCACATGGCCAGTGTTGCGGTGGAGCGCTGAGTTCCCACGGCCGCCACACCCTGAAGCAGTTTATATCCCGAGACAAAACGACGAACCGTCGCCGCAAACACGCCAGGCTGCTCGTATGGGGTCAGGCGCACACTGCCGGGCACACCGGCCAACACCACATTGCGGTGGATTCGGCCAAACGTCCGGAAGGCCTCGACGTTCTCGTCTTTAATGAAGTCTTCGTCCCCCACGACCAGAAGTGTGGGGATCGTGACATTGGCCAGCGCCATTTCCATTACGGTGTCTTCGTACGCCAGATCGACTTCCTGCAGCAACCAGCCAGCCCCGTAGAAATACTCGGCAAACATGCCGCCGCCCTCGGAGCTGGAAGCGGCCGCCTCAATCCGGCTGCGGAAGAGGTTCATGGCCTGGGGCACAAAATCCCCGCCACGCCCTTCCAACGCCTTCCACTCTTCTCGCCAACGAGCATCCAGGCGTTCCAACGCGCGTCTCCAGGTCAGTTCCAGGAAATACCGTCGCGGGAAGATGGGATTGGACCAGACCAGATGACTGATCGAACGTGAGTTCAGTTCGAAAAGCGCCAACGCCGCATAGCCGGTGACACCATGAGCCACCACGGCAACGGGCGCCTTGGGTGAGACACGAGAAACCAGGACTTCCAGTTTTTTGGCCATCTTGCGCATACACGCGGGCAGCGTGCCCCGGGTCGCTCCGGGACATCCCGGGAAGGCAACCAGCACCACGTGGTGGTCAAGGGCCAGCATCGCATAGGCTTTGGGCAACAACACCTTGGGCAGTTCCCCCGAGGGCAACAAGACCAGGACAACATCGCCCTCACCGGCCTCGCCGTATTCGACCTCTGTGCCAGCCACCTGGAACGTGCGTACGGCCAGGGCAGGCGCCCCTTCGACACTCTGGCTGGCCAACCGGCGGTCCACTTCGCCGATCCAATCGTCGGGCGATTTCTGCCCCTGCATGAACGTGATGTTCCACAGCGCACGCTCGGCGGACGAGGCCACCTCGGACTGGCGGTGACGCATCTGCTCGGCGATCACCTTGACCTGCCCCGGACCGCCAATCCACGCCAGCGCATCCAGAATCGCCACACGAACATCCCACTTTTCGTACTCGACCATTTTGGCGAAGACCGGGACCGCATCCCTTTCGCCTCGGCGGTAAAGCGAGCGAATGGCGGCCATTCGAACCTTCAACTCCGCATCCTCCTGAGCACGCGCCAGCAGCACCGGCACTGACGCCGTGGACTTCGCCGTGCCCAGTATCCGGACCGCTTCATATCGGACGTTCACATCTTCGTCGGTGGCAGCATCCATCACCACGCTCCAGGCATCATCGGTGCCATAGAGCCCAATGATCTTCAGCATGGGAGCGCGTTCCTCGGCCTTGCTGCGTTTGTACAGTGCCTTTAGCAGCGGAAGGATGGCCGGGTCCTGATAGAAACAGAGGAACTGCTGCGCCAACTCTCGAATTTTGGGGTGGCGCGCCTCTAACAACGCCACGACTTCGGGAGCCGCTTCACGACCGATGCTGAGTAGAGCTTCCATGGCGGGTGCGGCTCGGGCCGTGTCGCCGGCCTTCAGTACCATCAGCAGCGCCGAACTGGCCTTACCACCCACCCGAATGATCGACTCGACGGCAACTTTCTGCTCTTCGGCGTTGCCCAGGCACTGGACAAGCGTGGGCAAAATCCGCCCGGTTTCCGATGGATATTTGTTTGCTACCCAGCCCAGGGCCTCGATAAGACCCAGTCGGCGGTCCAGATTGGCCGCAGAACGATTGGACTCGGCCAGACGCAGTTCTTCCAACAAGTCGGGAGCCACAGCGGCCCCCCCACGAACCGCCAGCGCCACGGCCATCCGCGAACGAAGCTCCAGGTCGCTGCCCCCAATCTGCCCGATCAACATTTCGACCAGCACGGCTCGGGTGGCCTTCTCTTCCATCCAGGTCAATATCACCAGACGGGTCGTCGTGACCTTGCCGTCCCGGAACAACTCGACCAATGCCACTTCAACTTCCGGATTGGCCGGGAGTTCACCCAGATTCTCCAAAACTGGACGCGCCGTGCTTGAACTCTTTAGCAGTGCAGCCAGCGCCTCGATGCCAGGCTCTGCCAGCCTTACCATCAACCGAATCAGCTTCAGCTCCACTTCGGGAGACTGCTTACCATCTTCAAGAACCTCTTTCAGGTCCTTGACCACTCGTTTCCCCTTGCCCTCAAGGGTTCCCAGCGCCGCATCCACCTTTTCGGGGACAGCCAGGTCTTTGACCAGTGCATCAACTTCCTTGTCCCGGGCTTGCGTCAACGCCGGTGCGGACAGGGAGAGCGCCAGAATCGTTACGGCAAATAGGTGTACAGTTCGCAATCGGACCCCCAGCATGCAGGTCAAGCCTCATGGATGGTAACACGTGCGTGCGGGAGCGGTCAATTCAACGTCTCAGTTTTCTTCACCATGCGGGCTTGCGCCGCACGCACTTGACGACGCACCCGCTTCGTAGGAGGGTGATAGGCCATTACGGAGGTCCGCCTGGTGCACTTCTGGTCAGCCCCCACATCCAACTCAAGCCGATGGGTTTGGGCCATTCTTGCGGCCCTGGTGCTGCACGCCGGGCTGGCGAGCCTTTTATACTGGTTTTGGACCCCGCCTCGCCCATCCCCGTCCAGCGTTGAAGTCCAGGCGTTGTGGGAAAACGAGACCCCGGAATTGCGAAACCAAGAGCCTTCGAAATCCGTGTCCAAGGCAGATCGGCCCACGGAACCGGATCCGATCGTCCCGACCCCCTCGGCTAAGCTTCTAGATAGCCCCCCGGACACCCTGCTCATGCCCGTTAAGGCCCCACCTCCCGTGGTTCCGGGAACGTTGACGGCCAGCGCCGCCACGTCGACTCCCTTGGGCCCCCGCGTGGCAACGGCTGCCTCTGGCGCACCAGGAAATGGAGCGGCGCCCCAAGGCAATGG
>CAYTWV010000573.1:0-3115 GCA_964442235.1 uncultured Myxococcales bacterium
CGCGGCCCATGCCTCGACTCGGCTGCGCCTCGCTCGGCACGGGCCCGCCCCCCGACCCCGGCCGTCGGCCGGGGTCAACCCCCCAACGTGCCGTTGGGGGGTGGCTGTCTCCGCAAGGTCGTCAAGTAGCGCGTCGGAGAGAGAGAGGCCCCCCGTGGCGTAGCCCGGGGGGTGCGTACCGCCGCACTGGCAGTGCGACGGTACGCGGGGGGCGGGCCCGTCACGCCGCAGCCCTGGCGAAGGCGGGATGGGCCGCGGTCTCCCCTACATGGGCGCGTCGTAAGGTGCCAGGTGCGACGTCTGGCGGGGGGCGGGCCCGTCACGCCGTAGCCTTGGCGAAGGCGGGATGGGCCGCGGTCACCCCTATATGGGCGCGTCGTGAGGTGGCCCGTGCGAGTTTTGCGAGCGATAGCGAGCTGAAACTCGCATGGGCTGCTGTCGCTATTACCGTTGCTGCCCGTCACGCGGAGTCACACCGCGGTTCACCAACATCATTGCGAAGTGCCGGGGTTGGTCCTATAGAAAGAGGCGCTGAAGGCGTTAGGCATGTGTGCGGCGGGTCCGCGGTGCAGATCCGGTGAATTGGAGCGAATCAGATGCAGTGGTTGGAAGAGCTGTGGTTGGGTGAGTCGGTGGCCCAGGCGGTGCTGATGCTGGGGTTTACCGCCGCGTTGGGACTGGCCGTGGGAAGTGTGAAGGTGGCCGGAATCTCGCTTGGTGTGGGCGGCGTGTTGTTTGCCGGTCTGGGGATGGGCGCCGGGCACATTCGAGTTAATGCGGAAATCCTTGAATTTGTTCGAGAATTTGGCCTGATGCTATTTGTGTATGCCATTGGATTGCAGGTGGGGCCCGGGTTTTTCAGCTCGCTTCGCCGGCAAGGCCTGCGCCTTAACTTGATGGCGGTATTTGTGATTGCCCTGGGCTCACTGGTGGCCATCGGGATTGCGCACCTTGCCTCGGTGCCAATGCCTGTGGCCGTGGGGTTGCTGGCCGGTGCGGTCACCAATACTCCCAGCCTGGGTGCCGCCCAGCAGGCGCTGGCCGACATGCCCGGAATCCCGCTGGACGCGGGCACGCTGGTGGGAGCCGGGTACGCCGCGGCCTATCCTTTTGGGATCCTGGGCGTGATTTCCACCATGCTTATTCTGAAACGGCTGTTCCGGGTCGACCCGATGAAAGAAGCCAACGAGGTCATGGCAGCGGGGGGCAGGGACAAAGGTGTGGCGATGGCGGACGTCGAGGTGACGCAGCCGTCCATTCACGGGCTGACCATCCAGGCTCTTGGCGCACGGTTTGGGCGAGGTGTGGTTGTGACCCGCCGGCTGCGCAATCAGGAACAGGTGCTGGTGCGCCCGGAGACGGACGTTGCCCTGGGCGATGTGTTGCACGCCGTGGGGACACAAGAGAATCTGGAACGGTTTCGGGCCATGGTGGGCAAACTGACCGATGTACATCTGCCCGAGTTATCCAGCCAGATTCAGTTGCGGCGCATCGTGGTGACGCAGCGCAAGGTGTTGGGGCGAAGCATCCAGGAACTGCAACTGGGCCAGGATTGGGGAATTGTGGTCTCCAGAGTCGAGCGCTCGGGCCTGGAGTTTGCCCCTCATTCCGGTGTTCACCTGCATTTTGGGGACCGGTTGACCGTGGTGGGAGTGCCCCAGTCGCTGGAGCATGCTGCCAACGTATTGGGTGATCAGGTCCAAGAGTTGGACCGTCCCCATGTCCTGCCGGTGTTTTTGGGAATTGCCTTGGGTGTGTTGTTGGGCAGCATTCCCATCACCTTGGGGAGTATGCCGGCGCCGGTCCGGTTGGGTCTTGCGGGCGGGCCGTTGCTTGTGGCTATTGCCGTGGGGCGATGGGGTCGATTGGGGCCCTTTTTGTGCCACGTGCCCAATGCGGCCAAAAAGCTGCTGGCGGAATTCGGAATCTGCCTCTTTCTGGCCTGTGTGGGCCTGAAGTCCGGCGACCGGTTCTTTCATCTGATGGAGAGTGGTTCGGGGTTCCTTTGGATGGGGCTGGCCATCCTAATCACCATGGTGCCCATCCTGATTGTGGGCGCTGTTGGGCGGAAGTTCATGGGCATGAATTATGCCACGTTGATTGGGGTCCTGGCAGGCAGCATGACCGACCCGCCGGCGCTGGCTTACGCAAACCAGATATCGGGCGGCGACGCACCGGCGGTCTCTTACGCCACGGTTTATCCACTGACCATGTTGTTGCGTGTGATTGTGGCCCAGATCCTGGTGATTCAGTTGATGGGGTAGGGGGCGGAGGCAGGCTTTCCGGGGAGCTGAAGGCAGGTGGAAACGGGCCGTGGGCTCTAAACGACTGGCCCGATATCCCGATCCGCCCCCCAGTCGTTTACCCCGAGCCGGCCAAAGGCCGAGTCGAGGGGTAGGACCGAGATACGAAGTCACTGGTTTAGAACTGGTTACCACAGGGTCAGGGGGGGGGGCGCCAGTCGAATTCATTAGTATTCGCGCGTGTGCCATTCACGCACGCTGCACCTCGGCCATTTTCATCGAGCCGGTGTTCAACGGCCTCAGAGCAACGTCCCATTTCTCTCTCAGATATCTGACAATGGGTCCCGCATAAATTCTCTTGACCAAGGATTATTTGCTCGGCAGTATCAGAAAGGTCTTCATGGCAACGTGGTGGAACAGGGCAGACAGAGGCATGGATGTGGATGCGCCTAAGAGGAACTGTAAGGCTTGTCCCGTTCGGAAGAAGCGGTGTGGGCAGGGTTGGTTTGCGGTGTTCGCCCCGTTCGGAACGTGTATCGGGTCTTAAAGTAGGGCAACAGTGTGAGCAGGCGGGGAAAGAGGCGGTGATGCTCGCATAGAAGCCTGTTGTCTGGACATAAATGCAAATAGAGGTCGAGTTTTTCATGATACAACGGTGTTGGCTATGAGGGATATCTGCCTGGTCGTCTGTTGCGCCGCCTTCCCTTTGGTCGTCTATCCAAGCGCGAGTTTAGCCGAGTGCACGCCTTCTTGTGCCAACAAGTACTGCGGCGACGATGGCTGTGGTGGAACTTGTGGAGAGTGTCAACCAGGTTGGCATTGCGAGGAGGGGGGATGCGAATCGGAACATGCAGATGTAATAGAGGTGGAGG
>CAYTWV010000574.1:0-3112 GCA_964442235.1 uncultured Myxococcales bacterium
CCTTGGCGAAGGCGGGATGGGCCGCGGTCACCCCCATGTGGGCGCGTCGTAAGGCGGGGTGCGAGGCTGGCTGCAGAACTCGATGTTGACTCGGTACAGAACGTAACGACACTTCCCTTCGCGCCCGTCTCAAGGGCCCGTCTGGGGAGATTGTGATGAACTGTGAAGCGCTGTTGGCCTGGTACCATTCCCACGGCCGCACGCTGCCCTGGCGTACGGCAGCGGACCCATACTCGGTTTGGGTGTCGGAGCTGATGTTGCAGCAGACCCGGGTCGACACGGTGTTGGGCTATTATGCACGCTGGATGGAGCAGTTTCCCGATGTGCAGGTCTTGGCCCGGGCTGAACAGGAGCACGTGCTAAGGGTGTGGCAGGGCCTTGGGTATTACCGTCGGGCCAGATACCTTCATGAAGGGGCCCGGCAGATTGTGGCCACACACCAGGGGCAATTCCCCCAGACGCTGGCTGAAGCGCTGACCCTTCCCGGAATCGGAGAGAGCACCGCTGCCTCGATTCTGTCCATTTGTTTTGGCGTGGCCCTGCCCGTTTTTGACGGCAACGTTCAGCGGGTGGCCGCCAGGTACACTGCATGCCGCAGTCCCTTGAACCAACGTGCGACGTTGCATGGATTGCGTGCGGAAGTTGCCCGCTGGGTGACCCAGGCCCCGTCCCCCGGCGACTTCAACCAAGCCATGATGGATCTGGGGGCCACGGTGTGTCTTCCTCGAAATCCGTTGTGCCTGTTATGCCCCGTTCGCCAGGGGTGCCAGGCGCTGGCCCGGGGAATTCAGGACACCATACCGGCTAAAGTGCCCAAGCCCCCCGTTCCCCATGTCCATGCCTCGGTGGTGGTGTTGACCTGTCAGGGCAAGGTCTTTTTGCAGCAGCGCCCCGTAAATGGGCTGTTAGGTGGGCTTTGGGAACTCCCCGGGGGCAAGATTGAACCCCAGGAAACGCCGGCCCAGGCGTTGGTTCGAGAAGTGCGAGAGGAACTGGGCCTGGAGGTGCTGGCCGGACCTCAACTGGCGACGGTCAAACACGCCTACTCTCATTTTAAAGTAACGCTGCATGTCTTCTGCTGCTGGGTGCCGGACGTGCCATCTATTTTGGCCGGGGGCCCGGGCCGAGTCTGGGTGAAACCCGAAGAGTTCTCCGGCTATCCACTTCCCAAGGCCACGTTGAAGATTTTGGAAGTCTTGGGCATGGGCGGGGCTGGCACCTAACGAAACGAGCCCGACTCGTTGATGGTGACCAGATCCTCGGGGTAGGGGCGCAGCAGAGTCTGACTGTCCAAATCTCGGTTCTCCACCCGGGCCAGGTACGCCCGAATCAATCCCATGGGCACACTCAGCGGCACTTGTCGCAACTGGCACTGTTCCAGCGTCTCCATGAACAACGTCCGCTCTTGGGGCGAGACGTGTTTGGCAAGCGGCGCAAATACTGCCTTCAAAACGGTGCTTACACCATTGGCTCGAGGCAGGTGACGTAACGACGGCATCAAGATGGCCCGGTAGTCCTGAAAAACCTCTGGGGCGGGGCGCCCTGCGCTCGACGCAAGCAACGTTCCCAGGCGCCTTAATGTCTGCGCACTGTAAAGCAGGATCAACATCCGGTTTCGCATGTGGAAACAGCGCAGGGCATCTACGGTCCCGAAACCGTTCGTGTCCCGCAGGTCTGCCAGCATATAGATTCGGCTAAGAAAGTGCTCTCGCTGAGGAGGATTGCTCAGGTTCTCTTCGTCTTCCACCGCACAGTCGGGGAATGCGGCCACCATGGCACCGCCAAAAAAGCCGGCGGTCTTGCCACGGGGTATCACTTTGGGACCCGCAGGATAGATCTTCACGCCCCGAACGCCGCACGACGGCGACTTGCCCTTCAGAATGAACCCGTCCACGGTGCCCACGGTCCGAATGATCTCCGAGGCGTGGTCCACCATGGCCTGAGTCAAGTCTCGGTCGGTCTCGGGCTGGTAAAGCCTGGGGCCCGATCCATCGTCCACAAGCCGAATCGAGGGCCGCGGAACCCCCAGGCCCAAAGCCACCTCGGGGCAGACCAGTTTGATCTCGACGAAGTCCTTTAGTTTCTGGACGAAGTCATTGTGGATGATGCCGCCGTTGTAGCGGACAGGGGCGAATCCCAGGCATTTGCTTGCGACCACGACGGGTTTGGAAAACATGCTTCCTCCGTTAGATTCCGAGAACACACCCCGGTGCCGGGACCAAACAGCCCTCTGCGTTGGATTCGACTTCCCGCCGCTTGGAACGTTCGACATGTACCAGAGCGATTGCGCCAACGCCAGCCTGTTTACCCAACTGGACCACGTCATGGACGGTACTGTGGCCGCTGCGGTACTCCGCGGGACGGTACGCCTCGTGGACCAGCAGATTGACTCGGGAAGCCAAGGCCCGGCTTTCCGGCGTCATTTCACCGTCACCACTGATCATCAGGCTCTTGCCGCCGGGCACACCCACTCGGATCGCATGGTTGGGGACGGGATGCAGCGTGGGTGCCGTATCTATGGACCAGTCCCGCCAAGAGCCAGTGCCACCCAAGGGCACGTCGCACAAGACGACAGGGTAGGGCAGCTTGCCCCGAACGCCTGGATAGCCGCGATCCAGCAAAGCCAGAACGGTTTCCCGTCGCTCTGCTGGCCCAAGGATTTCCAATGGTTTGGTCCGCCCTTCGCTGGCCATCCACGTCAGCAACCCCGGAAGGCCGAAGCAGTGGTCGGCATGCAAGTGCGTCAGATAAAGCCCGTCCAGGCGATTCGGGTCACCCACGTGCTGAAAAAAGCTCTGCGCTGCCGAAAACCCACAATCCACCAACAACGTCTGACCCCCAGACTGCACCAACGTAGAGGTGTTGGGTAATGTGGGATCGAATGCTTCGCCAACACCTAAAAAGGTTATTTGCATAGAGACCTCCAATCAAGGATGAATGATGAAGGATGAAGGATGAGGGATGAAGTCCGACCTCCCGCCCCAATCGCAAACAGGTCAGTGCCACGACCGTGAGGGAGTGGGCTCTTCATGAAGTTCAACGGTGTACCCCAGTTGGTCAGTGCCACGACCGTGAGGGAGTGGGTAACAGCACGCCGTGGCATAAACGCGCC
>CAYTWV010000575.1:0-1015 GCA_964442235.1 uncultured Myxococcales bacterium
CAGGAGTTGTTCTGAGCGTTTCCATGGGTGCAGGATGTAGTGCTGTTTTGTGCGAACCTGTTTGCGGAATTCGACCAGCCCAGGGGACAGGCCGATTTGTTGGCCCGGGCTCGGCAGGAGACGAAGGATCGCGACCTGGAGCGGCACTACCTGGAGTGGGAAGCGGCCATTCGGTGGCGGCGGCTTTCGGAGTTGGACGAGGCCGAGCGGCTCTATCGACGAATCAAGTCCATTGATCCCAGAAACGAGCCTTCGCTGCAATTCTACGAGGACTACTACCGCCAACAAGGCGACTTCCGGAAGTTGTATAGTGTTCTGTCGAATCGACAGGCGTTGGTGGAAGATCAAGACAAGATCGAAGTGCTTCGAAGCATGGCGGAAATCGCACTGACTCATCTGGCATCGCCGGACCGGGCCATCGATGCGCTCAAGAAGATTCTGTCGTTACAACCGGCCGACGAGTCGGCATTCGATCGGTTGGCGGTGCTGCTGGAAGATGGGCGGCGGTGGCATGCGGTGATTGAACACTACACCAGCAAGTTGGAGAGGCTGCCAGAGGACGACGTTCCTGGGCGCCTGCAGTGTCTGAGGAAGGTGCTGGACGTATACGTATCCCCTGAGAAGTTGCCTGTACCCGAGATGGTGGTCACCACGCAGCGCCGAATTCTGGCGCTGGACCCGGAAAATCGAGAAGTTCTGGGGGCTTTGGCCGATTTTTATCGAAAGGGAAGCCGGTGGGGCGAGTTGGTCGAGGTCTTGGAGCGAAGGGTGGAATCCGAGTCGGATCCCGCTGCGGTGAGGGCACTGCACCAGGAAATCGCTCGAATCCTGATGGATCACCAGCATCAGGAAGCGCCGGCGATACCGCACCTTGAGGAGGTCGTTCGCCTGGACCCGAAGGACGTGGCGGCGCTTCGGCTGCTGGCCAGGGCGTACCGTGGGCGAGGCAACCTGGAGCGCCTTTACGAGACAGGGATGATGTTGCTGCCCTTCATTTCGGGGACGGAAGCCAGGG
>CAYTWV010000575.1:1025-3108 GCA_964442235.1 uncultured Myxococcales bacterium
GCCACAGTGGCCATGGACCGTCTGGGTCGTATGGACAAGGGCGCCGAGTTGTTGCAGGCGTTGCTTCGTGCAGACCCGACCCATCCTTGGGCGGGGCGCCGTTTGTGGCAGACCTACGAGAAAGTGGAGCGCTGGGATGATCTGGCGGCCTCACTTCGGAACGCCATTTCTACGTCGCCGCATGCGGCAGACAAGCGCGAACTGCGAGAGCGGTTGGCCATTGTTCTGGCGGACCATTTGGACGGGTATGTCGAGGCGCAGCGCATTTTCACGGAGTTGTTGGAGGAGAACGCTTCCAACCGACAAGCTCAGAAGTACTTGGAGCGGATTCTGGCACACATGGGTGAGTTCCAGAAGCTTCGGGCTTTGTATGAGAAGCAGCGGAACATGGCGGGGTTGTGCCGGTTCTTCGACGAGTATCTTCAGAAGGAGACTCATTCGGAGCGCCTGGCCGGGGCATGCATGGCCTACCTTAAGGTTCTGGACGAGGATGTTCGGGATGCGGACAAGGCCAGGGATACGTTGCGAGTCTTGATGGAGCGAGTGCCCGATGATGTGGGCCTGGCGCAGGAAGTTTTGAAGCGATGGCCGGCGGATAGCCACGATGTGGTCGTGGCCACGGCGTGGGCGGTGATGGCCAGGCACGAGACAGGGCCCAAACGGGTCGAGGCTGGGCTGAAGGCAGCGGAGATGCTGGAGAAGTTGGGGCGGCGAAAGGAAGCCGTGGCGGCGACTCTGGATGTGACACTTCAGCAGGTCAAAGAGGGTCGATTCGAGACGTTGGGGCTGGTGGTAGAGCGGGCGGAACGTGCAGGGAATCTGGAAGAGGTGCTTTCGGCCGTGAATGAGGTTCGGGGCACCCTTAAGAGCGGAGGGGTCAGACAGGCCCTGGCGGTGCAGGTATCGGAGATCCACCGAACCGTGACCCGAGACCTGGACAAGGCCGTGGAGGTGTTGCGGCAGGAGTTGGAGTCGGCTCCGAAGTCTATGGAGTTGGTGGATGCGCTGGGGCGGCTGTACACGGAGCAGAGCCATTGGGAAGGGCTGGAAGAGGTACTTCAGGCCCGCATCCCTCTTCTGAAGGATCCTGCTTCGAAGCGGGAAGAGCAGTTCAAGCTCGCTCGGTTGTACGAGATGTCCGAGAACCGCGAAATGGCAGCGTCGGTCTACCGCCAGATTCGCCAGGTATTCCCCAGGGAAGCGGAAGCCACCGAGGGGTTGTTGAGGGTTTTGGAGGAGTTGGGCGACCATGTAGAAATCGTTCTGCTGCTTGAGGAGCAAATCGAACACGCTGCGTTGGAAGAAGCCGTTGAGTTGGCGGGAAGATTGACCGAACTGTGCCGCGGTCCCGTGGGAGACGCCCCCAGAGCAGCGCAAGTGCTTGGCAGATTGGCGGCTCGTTATCACGCAGAGGCGAGATTTACGGAGTTGTTGCGCGAGATGTTCGACGCTGACGAGGCGCTGGAAGAAGTGATTCCGGCGTTGGAGCGGGAGTACCGTCGGACTGGAGACGACGTCTCATTGGCTCAGGTACTGATTCGGCAGTCGGACGTCTCTGCGGACGTTCCGGCTAAGGTCGCCAGCTTACGGGAGTGTGTCTCGATCTTCTGGGCGAAGCTGGGGCAGCCGGCGGCGGCCTTTGCGCTGTTGCGCCGGGTGGTTGCGCTGGATGCGACCGAGCAGAAGGTTTTGGACGAGTTGGAAGTGCTTGGTCGGGAAGCGGGCGAGGAAATCGGGCTGTTCGACATTTACAAAGGGCTCTTGGGTATAGGCAAGTCGACGTTCGGGTCGGACTCGGCAGTTCCCGAGGCGTTGCGTGGTGGTTTGGCCAAGAAGCTGTCCGGGTTGGCCGATCAGATGGGAGACCCGACGGTATCGGTGAGTGCGCTTCGGGTGGCCTGGCTGGCTTCGCCGGATGATTCGGCGCTGGGAGCCTCTCTGGAGCAGCGCTTGGAGACGGCAGGCCTGTTGGAAGAGATGCTGGAGGTTCTGGAAGCCCGGCGGGATCGCGTGGGGGATGCAGAAAGCCGCACGGCGCTTTATTTGAAAGGGGCAGATGTCCTGGAGAAGCGCTTGGGTCGTC
>CAYTWV010000576.1:0-3107 GCA_964442235.1 uncultured Myxococcales bacterium
TTGGCTGCGCCCCACCAAGGGTGTGCATCTGGTCTTCAAACACTCTCGCCTGCCTGTGCAACGGGCCGTGGTGATGAAATCCACTCACGGGGACAAGCGCATCTCGTTTGTGGTGCCCTGGGGGGACTTCACCTATGTGGGGACCACCGACACGGATTTCCCGGACATGGACGCCCCGCAAGTGGCCGTTCAGGACGACGTGGACTACCTGCTTGGGCTCTTGAACCATTATTTCCCGGAACAGAAGGTTCAGATTTCGGACGTGCTCTCGTCGTGGGCCGGTCTTCGGCCCCTGGTTGCGCCGGAGTCCGACGGCCTCAATCCATCGGATGTCTCTCGGGAAGAGCGCATCGAGGTTCTGAAAGAGCGGTTTGTGGTGGTCGCCGGCGGTAAACTGACTACGTTCCGAACCATGTGTGCCGAAGTGGTGGACCACCTGCAGGAACTGCTCTCTTGGCGGTTCGGGCTGGCTTCCAGACCCTGCGAGATCATGGAGCGTCCTTTCCCCGGAGCCGTGGGGCTGGAAAAGGGCCTGGAACAGACCGCCCGGTCGTTCAAGCTTCAGTACCCGTCGTTTGACCCCCACTGGGTCGAGCGGGTGGCGGACCGCTACGGAAGCCGCGCCAAAACCCTCTTTGAAATGGCTACCGCTGACCCCGAGCTTCTGTCCCCTGTGTTGCCCGGTTTGCCTGTATGTATGGCCGAAGTTCACCACGCAGCGTTGAACGAACTGGCCCACGACCCCGCCGATTTCCTGGTACGACGCAGCAGCGTGCACTACACCCATCTGGCAATGATGCGGCAGGCTTTCGAAGTGGTGGCGTCAGAGTTTATCAAGCTTGGCGTGCTTACGCCGGCCTTGGCCGACTCGTTCCGTACGCGGTACCACAAGGAACTGGTCGAGGGATATCCAAAGGGGTAGAAGCAGCGTTACGGCAAGGCGTCGTGTGGGCGATTCTCCTCCACGGCCTTTTTCTTTCGCCGGAAAAGACGCCACGCCACGATTAGGACCAGCACGATACCCACGGCAATCCATACGCCCGTGTTCAGATGTCCCATCCAAGCCAGAATCTCGTCAAAATGGGTTCCAAGCACGATGCCCAGGGTGATCCAAACGGGCACGGTAATCAGCGCCGCAAGACTGTCATAAAGGATAAAACTGCTGACCTTCATGCGGGTCATGCCGGCAGTGAAAAACGTTACAAATCGGATGCCAGCCACCATTCGGCCCCAAAACACCGTCCAGTTGCCGAAACGATGGAACCAGCCATCCAGCTTATGAAGTCGCTTTTCGGTCAAGAACCACTTGAACGGACGAACCAACGCCAGTCCTCGGCCATAATGCCTGCCAAGATAGTAGGCAATCAAATCACCCATAATAATCGAGGTGTAACAAACGGTTCCCACGATGGCGACCGCCGGCACAAAGCCGCCGAAATGATCGTCCACAGAGGGCATTCCCAGCAAGATGCCGGTGAACGTAAGAGGGATGTCTTCGGGCAAGGGTAGCCCTGCGCCTGCCAGAAAGAGCAGAACCCAGACCACCCCCAGCGCCCAGAACGGGTTGATGGTCTGCAAGGCGTCCCACCAGCCCTGCAACATTTCCGGAGTGATCAACGCTGCAAGCACGCTCTCCTCCTAGTACAAATCGGCACCATTGGCCCCGGGGTGTCTGTGCCACGACCGTCAGGGAGTGGGCCCCCTATTGTTGCTTCTCTGGCAGGCAAAGCAAAACGGGAACTGAACCGGATCCCAAGAACTCCCGACGGCCCCTGACCATTCCCGTTGTTTGAGACCAGCCGGATGATAGTGGAGGCAGCGGGCCGCTTCAAGCCTTAGGTTGACTCGACAGGAATTACGGGGTACCACAAAATCTAATGGGACTGGAGTCGCTACGCCGTGTGGTCGATACCGACTACCTGGAGGAACCATGAGAATGCCGGGCCTTGGGGTGCTGATTGCCGCGTCGGCCGCTTTTGTATTGGGTGCAGGACTGGCCTCGGCAGAGGCCAAGCCCATCGCTGCGCCGCAGTGTATGACGGTCTTTTATTGTGAAGTGGCATGCCCCGTCGGTGACGATGTCTGCCTCTCGGGATGTGCCCTGAACACCCCCGTGGACTCGGTCATTCAGGCGGACATTCTTTTTGGCTGTATCCGGCAAAATTGCCCCGGTTCCGACGCATCTTTGCCCTTCGAGGGCTGCCCTTGGGAGATGTGCGGCGGCGAATTGATGGACTGCAACTTGGCGTATTGGTGCTCGCCAGCCGGCGGAAATTGCCCCCCAGGGATGGCCTGTTTGTGGGTCGACTCACTCAACACCCAGTGTTTCGACTCCATGGGACTTGAGCTTGGCCAGGATTGCGACCCCTCGTCAGACCAGGTGGTTTGCGCCGATGGGTTGTACTGCATCGATGTCTTGGGTGCAGGGGAAGCGGTGTGCACGAAGTTGTGCCAGCAGGACGCAGACTGCGTGAGCGGCGACTACTGCGCAAAACCACTGCTGGCAGACGTGCCGGACAGCGGCTTGTGTGTGTGCAATGACAAGGATAACGACGGCGTTTGTGGTGCTCTGGACTGCGATCAAGGCGAACCTGCCATGTTCCCCGGGGCCACCGAGGTCTGTGATGGCCTCGACAACGACTGCGACGGCCTGACCGACGAAGAGTGCTTCGTGGCCCCAGACCAGGACAATCCCGAGTCCGACTGGGCCGATGTGGTTTCGGATATCCACGAAAGCGATGCGGCCATAATGGACATTTCGATGGATTGGGCCACGCCGGATTCCAACGGCGGCAACGACCAGAACCAGGGCGACACGGCACACGTTCAAGACGGTTCGAACCTGCCCGATGGAGATCTGACCAAAGACCTGGGCAATTCGGACGCAACAGTGGATTCCACGGGCATCCCCTCTGCCGACGTGACGGTTGTGAGCGACACCAGCAATAGCGACGGCAAAGGCTCCAGCAGTTCCGGATGTGCCGCCTCTGCGACGATGCCGGCGGGTGCCCTGAGTGCCTGGCTTCTGATTGCGGCCATGGCGGCCTTGGCCGTCATGCGCCGGACCTGTCCACGACGGTTCAAATCCAAAATGCTCTGAAGAAACC
>CAYTWV010000577.1:0-3104 GCA_964442235.1 uncultured Myxococcales bacterium
TCTGGGCGATTCTCTTGTAGTGGTTGTATACGGCGACCGAAAGAACCTTTTTTTTTTTTTTTTTGCCAATCACCCACTCGTCCAACTGGGCCTTAAGCTCCGATTGTTTGGGCAAGCGAGAGCCGTCGGTCAGCCGTTCTTCTTTCTCGATTTCGTCAGCGATGATTTCACTGCAAAGCGTCACACATTCGTCACAAACGTATACGCCGGGGCCCGCAATCAACTTTCGGACCTCTTTCTGGCTCTTGCCACAGAAAGAACACCGCAACATTCCGTCTTTATTCTTTTCCACGAGATTCCCTCGTCTGCCTGAACCACACACAGTATAGGGCGAGCGTGGTTCGTTTCAAGCCGGCGGGCGCACGTCCCCGGCTTTTATCCCTGAGGCTCCACCGGGGTCGCCGCCGGAACGCTCTTTCTGGGTTCGATGACCTGATCAATCAATCCGTAGGCTTTCGCCTCGTCGGCTGACAGGAAAAACTCCCGGTCCGTATCCATCAGCACCTTTTCCAGGGGCTGTCTGGAATGAGTCGAGATGATCTGGTTCAATTCCCGCTTGATGCGGCCGATCTCTTTGGCCCGGATGTCGATGTCCATCGCCTGGCCCGAGAAACCGCCAAAGGGCTGCTGCAACAACACCCGAGAGTGCGGCAGGGCAAATCGTTTGCCATGCGTTCCCGAAGCCAGCAGCAACGCTGCCACATCCACGGCCTGTCCCACACACAAGGTCGTGATGGGGCAGCGGACATGTTGCATCGTATCGTAGACGGCCAATCCGGACGAATAGAGTCCGCCGGGGCAGTTCACGTAGATGAAGACGTCCTTTTCGGCATCTTCCGATTCCAGGAACAGCAACTGGGCGATCAGGATATTCGCCAGGTCGTCGTCAATAAACGACCCAAGGAACACAATTCGGTCCTTCAGCAGCCGGGAGAATACGGTCCACTCTCTGTCTCCACGCGGGGTGGTTTCAATGACAGTGGGCATCCAAATGGAATTCTGGATTCCTCGCTCTTGCGGATTAGAACTCACGTGCTACCTCCAAGGGTCCTCGGGTTTCGCCGCGGCGGTACTATACAGAAAAGAGAGGTGAACGCTAGAGAAACTAGGGAGCGGGCGTTTCGTCCGTAGGGGCAGCGGGGATTTCGGCATCAGCCGGAGCCGCATTTTTGGCAGCTTGCTCGGCCAGATACTTGGCCCGGGCTTCCTCTTCCTTGACCTTGCGTTCTGCCTTGTACTCTTCATGAGAAATTTTCACGCCGTTGTCGGCGAGCACGGCGAAGAGTTTCTCGTCCAGCAGATAGGCTTCCAGGTCCGCACGCTGGTCTTCATCCATTTTGCCCATGATGAACGAGGGATCCACGCCACGCTCGGCGGCGGTTTTCTGGGCCCAGGCCTGAACGTCATCATCGGTGATCTCCAGGTTCTCGGCTTTGGCGATGGCCTTGAACAAGAAGAACAGACGGGTCTCTTCCAGCAGGGAAAAGAGCGCCTGGGTGCGTTCACGTTCTTCCAGCTTGTGGATGGTCTCGGCGTCGAAGGACTTGCGGTAGGGCTTCATGCGTTCGACGATTTCCTGGACGCGCTTCTGGTAAATCGAAGCGACCAACCGGGACGGCAATTCGAAGGGATTACGTTCGGAGAGCTGCTCGGAGAGGGCCTGGCGGATGGTCCGCTTGGTCTCTTGGGACTTCTGCCCCACCAGTTCTTCTTTCAGCGAAGTGCGAAGGGCCTGCAGGTCATCCAGGTTTCGGGCTTGTTTTGCAAAGGCGTCGTCCAGGGCCGGGCTTTCCCAGCGGCGTACCGACTTCACGTTGATCTCCCAGGGATACCGTTCCGCCGAAGCCGCATCGGCCTCGGCATGATGATGGTCCTGGAAGTGCAGCACGTCATGGACCGAAGCCGTAATGTTCAGGGTCTCCCCGGTCTTGAATCCAACCAGGGCCTTCTGCAAAGCGGCCGGGGCCTCATCGTTAATCTTGAAGTATTTGTCTTCCCATTCCTTGAGCTTGTGTTGCTCCCGAGCGGCGGCATCGGTCAAGTGGGCCGAAACCTCGACGTAGAACTCTTCGGCGATGGGCAGATCGTTGGCGTCGACCAGTTTGGAGTGCTGGTTGACCAGGCGGTCCAGGGCAGCGTCGATGTCCTTTTCGCTGACATCTTCAACCACTTCCGGGACTTTCAGGCCCTTGAAGTCGACGGTTTCGAACGTGGGGGCCACTTCCACCACCAGCGAGTAGCTGTAAGGAGCGTGTTCCACGGCCGGGGGCACTTCTTCGGCCACGGGGTTACCCACCACTTCCAGGCTCTGGGATTCCATGGCTTGCATGGCCGTGTCGTCCATCAAGGCATTGGCCACTTCTTCCTGAATCTCTTTTTTCATCATCATGCGGATGCGGGCGATCTTGGCGGCCAGCTTGGTGTAGGAACCAGGCAGTTGCACGCGCTGCGCCAGTTTCTTCACCACTCGGTCAAACGTCTTGTCGACGACTTCAACCGGCAATTCCACAGTGACTTTGCGTGTGACTTGGCTGGTCTGGGTGACCGTGACGTTCATGAATTCCTCCAGGCTGACTCGGTAAGTTGGACGAAGGATGACGCATAACGGCGGTGCGAAGAGGGGGACTCGAACCCCCACGGGGCTAGCCCGCTGGAACCTAAATCCAGTGCGTCTACCAGTTCCGCCATCCTCGCGAGGGAATCTGCTTAGGTGACCCAGGAAGGAATCGAACCTTCAACCTCCGGATTAAGAGTCCGCTGCTCTACCAATTGAGCTATGGGCCCAGTGCCGAAAGGCGAGGGGAGTATAGGGGGCGTTTGCGATCCGGTCAAGCCCCGGGTTCACTTGATGCGGAAGGTGGCGAGATACCTGGACTTCCTGTATACTTCCACCGTTCCGGACAGGAGGCGGCGATGGTGATTTCACGGTGGATCGGGGCCTTGGCCCTGGTGGCGACGGTTGCGGCCGGGTGCGAGATCCGCGACGAGGCGTGCCCGCCCGAGCCCCGGGACGGCACGCTCTGCTTCGACGAGCAGTTGACGTGCGCCTACGCGGGCGACGGGGACTGCAACCAGGACTGGGAGTGACGCTGCAACGACGACGG
>CAYTWV010000578.1:0-3104 GCA_964442235.1 uncultured Myxococcales bacterium
CTACCGATATGTGCTGGAGGGAGTGCGCAAATTTACGACGGCCGAGGAGTTGGAACCCTTCTTCCGACCCCATGCTGCGTCGGCCATTCGAGAAAAGAAGAATGCGTTTATTTCGATCGACAAGCTTCCGCTAAGCTCTCGTGAACTGCGGATCTGGGGAGCCATCCAGCGGCTGGAGTCGTTTGGCCGGGTCTTGCGAGAGGCCGCCACGACGGAAGAGGGGAAGTTGAGCCTCTACCAATTGCTGCTCGTCCTGTACCAGCTTGAGCTGATTCAGTTCCAGCCGACGAAATAAAAAGGGGCGCAGCAAGGTTGAGGGCGTCTTCTGCAGGTGGAACGATGTCTGAGAACCGAGAAACGTGGTTTTGCACCCTGTGCAACAAAGAGTCTGAGTTATCCCCCGAACAGAACGAGCAGGAGTTGCGTTGTCCGCACTGCATGCGGAAGACGGGGCTGGTGCGCGGACGTGCTGCGGCGACTGCCAGCGCGGCGGCTGGTTCCCAGGGCGTCAACTCGGCGAAGGGGAGTGCCAGATGGTGGATCGCCGGCGTCCTGGTGCTGGCCTTGGCAGGCGGCTCTGTGGGAGCTTGGTTTGTTTGGCAAGCGTTGCAGGCGCCAGACGAAGGGGTGGACCTGGATTCCCTGGTGCAAGAAGAGACTCTGAAGGGATTGCTGGATGTTTCCCCCGAAGATCCGCGTCTGGAAGGGTGCGGTTCTTTGGCCGGATTCGCTGCTCTTCTAGAGTCTAAGGGGTTTTTCGGCGCACCGGAGACCGACGCCCGAGTGTCTCTTCGTCCCGTCAGCGAGTTGCTGGAGGGGACACGGGGAGGTATACCGGCGGAGGGTCTGGCCCTGGGCCTGGCGTGCATTCGGGCGCACGGTTCGTTTGCGGTTCCGTGCCTGCCCACGAACGTGGACTTGACCGTCCCCATGCAGAAGCAGCCCATGGGTCTTTGTGCCGTGTCGGATGGCAAAGCCACGGACTCGGTCCTGCTGCCGAAATCCCTGGAAATGGGTCCCGACTCGTTGCGGCCGTTGGACGCCCGGAAGGGCGCCGCACTGGTTCTGGCGACCGCCGGCGGGTTGGCAGAGGAACCCGCTGCCGTGTATGGGATGATGGGAAAGGCCCTGGAGATCTTTGAGGATCCATTGATCCGCTTTCAGCTTGGAGAGGCCAAGGTCAAGTTCAAGGTGATGGATTTCGCCTCGGAAGACATGGCCAAGGCCCTTGCGGCCGGATACAACCAAAGCGGTGTGATGCGATTGGCCGAGGTTCAGTCGCGTATGGGCCGATGGGCCGAGGCGCTGGGGCTCTATACAAAAGTGCTTCAAGAAAGCCCCGAGTTGCCCAAAGCCAAGTTGGGCAAGATACGGTCGCTTCTGGGGATGGGCCGAATGGCCGATGCCGAGCCCCTGCTGAAGGAGTTGAGCCAGACCACGCCGGACATGGAAGAGTTGAATCACATCCTGGCCGCATGGCATCTGGCCAACAAACGAGGGGACGAGGCCCTGGCGGCTCTGCGCAAGGAAGTGGCGCTTCGTCCGTCGCCGGGGTCAGCCTTGGCGCTGATCCGCACTGCAGAGAGCGTGAAAGGGGCGGAAGCTGCCTTTGCCGAACTGGGGACCCTTGCTGTGGCCGGTATGGAGGTTGAGTTAGAGAAACTTCGGCTGGCCTTGATTCTTGGCAAACGAGAGGACGTCGTGAAGTTAGCCGAGTCTTTGGCGGCCACCTATCCCGACGATGCCAATGTTCGGCGGGCATGTGGATTGGGGTATTTTGAGGTCCAGCAGTTGGACAAGGCCGAGCTTCACTTTGACGCTGCGGACAAGTTGGGGGGCGATCGGGAGTTCGAGAGCCTGACGTACCTGACGCTGGTTCGGTACCTGATGGAGGGTGCCGGTCGCAAACCCAATGAGAGTGGCGCATCGACTCTTGCCCGGCTGGAGCAGAGGCACAAGAACGCTAGGCTGGATGTGGCACTCAGCCTGGAGGGGCTTGGGCAGTGGCAGCTTTCCCGGACGTTGCTGGAGGAATTTCTAGCAAAAGACCCCCTGAAGGTGGACGCTGCGGTGGCGCTATACGGCCTCTATCTGCGCAACGGCGATCCCAGCCGGGCTGATGCGCTGCGCAAGAAGACCGTTGCGGCTTTGCCCGAGGCCGAACGTGTGGGAGTGGAGTCGGGATTCCAGCATGAATTGGAGAGCGTTGAACATCCGGAAGATACGCCATCCTCGGCATCCATGCCGCGACCGGCAAAGAAATAGTTTGGAGGAGTTTGAGTGAAGGGCGACGATCGATGGGCAGTGCGAGTGGGGTTGGCGCTGGGCCTTTGTCTTTTGGCGGGGGTTGGCACCGCTCAAACGGTTGATCCGCCACGCGTACTGCCGCCGGTTCCCGAGGAAGCAGAGATTGCGCCGAATTCCAAGCACGCCAGTGTGCAAGAGACCAAGCCTCAGACGCCCGAAGTAAAGGCGTCTGAAGAGGCGCCGGAGGCGAACACCAAGTTGCCGGACCTGCCTGTTCTTCAAAACGGGGAGTCCGAAGACGAACCGGGGGAAGAGCCTTCGGTGGAACCTGGAGAGGAAGACCCCAAAGACGACCTCGAAGTTTCCACGGAGTGTGCTCCATGGATGCCCTCGCCGGTGCGGACCAAATTGGTAAAGGCCATTGATGGGCTGCTGGCTTCGAAGAAGATGCAGGGTTCACGAGTAGGCGTTCTGGCCGTCACGTATCCCGAAGGGGAAGTGCTGTATCAGAAGAACTCCACAGAGATGTTCAATCCCGCTTCTGTGACGAAGATCTTCACGTCGGTGGCCGTGCTGTTGAAGCTGGGGTCGGCCAAGAAGTTTCATACGACCGCCTATCGAGAGCCGGGAGAGTGCGGATCCCTGGTTTTGAAGGGGGGTGGAGACCCGGGATTGAACGCCGCACGAGTGGTGAAGTTGGCGGCGCAGATCAAGGCAGCGGGTGTGGGGTGTGTGTCGGAAGTGAGCTACGACGTCACGTTATTCGATGGGAAGAACCTGCCGCCGGCATTCGATCAGCAGTCGGGTCCCGAGGGTTACCGAGCCAAAGTGGGTGCGTTGGGAATGGAGTACGGTGC
>CAYTWV010000579.1:0-3101 GCA_964442235.1 uncultured Myxococcales bacterium
GGCGAGGGGTCGTAGCGGAAATCCAGCCCCCACCTGTGCTGGTCGTGGCGAAGACTGCCTCCCAGAGACCAGGTCAACGTATCGGACCAGGGCAACACAGGCGACTCTCCGGATGGTCCAAATAGTCAGCCCATCGGTTGTATGTGGCGCCGGCAGCGGCCTGCCACAGGAACCCCGGGCCATCGGAAGACCACAACGCCCCAAGGCCTACACGCATGGGGGAAAACCCGTACGATCCTTTGAACTTCTGGACCAGATACTGTTCTTCTCCTGGATAGTTGAAATCCCAGAATTGGAGACTGCTGACGCCCTCCACCTGGCTCTGATTCCGGGAGTGAAACGTGGCCGTGACCTTCAGCGAGTCCAGGGGCAGGAACGTGATACTTCCATGAGGCACCAGTCGGGTGTTCACTTCGACTTGCCCATTAACATTGGAACTGCCCTGGTCGGCAGCGTCGGGCATGTAGATCGAGTTGGAGATTGCGGAGTGATTGGTAAAGGTCACGCCGGCGCCAATGGCCAACCAGGAAAACGGCCGTCCGGCCAGGGCAAACACGAAGGCGTTTTGCTGCAAGGTATCTTCGTAGCGCTCGAAATGAAGGCTGTTAGAAAAATACTGTTCCCGCTCATCGGCAAAGAAGGGGCGTTGCACCTGGAACTGGGTCATGGGCAGGATGGAATAGAAACCAAACGCCAGGCGGTTATCCAGGAAGCGCTTAACGGTCCCAAACACAAACAGCCCCCCGCTGCCGTCCTGGTCAAAGCCCCCTCGTTGAGCGATCAACTGGGCGGTGGGCAGGGGTCTGTAGGTGGGCGAAACGCTTTTGCCCTGGGCGTCGGTCACCCGAGCGGTCAAGATGGCATCGGAGATATCGGAACCGCCAGGGCGCTGCCCGAGTCCCACGTCCAATCGCTGCCAAAGAAACGTCATACCCATAAGCATGTTGTCTTGGGCAAAGACCAGAAGCGAGGGGGCAAAAAGCACGGCATCGGCTCCCTCGGAAGCGACCCGGCCCATCTGGCCCAGGACCGACGAGGCCGCACCCAGTTCCTCGGCGGTAGAGTTGGCGTAGGAGGGAGAAGGAAGCAGGCCCCAGGCCACAAGAATCAAACAGGTATTTGCCAGCCGGAGGGAGAAACGTTTGCGAGATATAGCCAATGGGCGCTCCTGCTTTCAGTCGGCACAAATTGGGTTCAAAAGGGCCCATAGGCAAGCCCCTCGTTGCCCCGTTTTCCGCTGCTTTAGGATTGGGAGATTAGGCGAACGGCAGTGATGCAGCAATGGGAAAGTGGCTTGGAGAGGCACACTCAAGGGCTTTTGGTCAATGGGCATGAGGCATGAGGCATGGTAAAGGAGGGAAATGGTGGAAGGGCGGCGAGAGGAATTACAACATGGCGTTACAGGTATCCGTAATTGTTCTGTTCTGTATGCGGGTCGCTATTCGCTTCTATTCTCGTGCGCGGTAAGGTCGAACATGCTTTTTAGCGCCCCTTCAGGACGAGCAAATGCACAGAACCCGGAGCCGCCCCTCACGGCCTCAGCAGCCCGGCCGCAGAGCCCACCGTCACGGCGACCACGGATGTCATGAAGTCCAGGTCAAGCAGGTCCACGCTGTCGGGCCCGGCAGAACAATGGTAGTTGGGGTATCGAAACTCTGAGGTATCGGTGATCATCATGGCCGAATATCCATGAAACCAGAAGGCAGCGTGGTCCGAGCGCTGAAGGTCCCCCAACGCAGGTTTCAACATGTCCGCCAAGGGCTGGTCCAGAACAATCACCGGAAGCCCCAGTTCCTGCCCCAGAAGGTCCATGGAGGCGGTGGCCTCCTGCGCCCCGTTATCCGAAATCACGGCCAGGAAATTCCCCTTCATACCCCCGTTCTTCACTTCGGCAGTCTGCGTGGGGAAGAGGAACTCGAATCCAAATGGCAGCGTCTGCGAACCACCTTCATCGCTTGAGTAGCCAATCATTTCAAACACATATGCCGTAATAATTTTCTGGTTTTGTGAGCTGGCAGTCTTGGCGTAGTATTGGGACCCCAGCAACCCTTCCTCCTCTTCATCCCAGAACGCCACAACCAGGGTTCGGTCGAAGCTCTGCTGGCTCAATACCCGGGCAGCCTCCAAAGCACCCGCCACGCCAGTGGCGTTGTCGTCGGCACCATCGCACTCGGCGATGTGGTCGTAGTGGGCCGATATCAGCACAATCTCGTCGGGCAGCGTCTTGCCAAGCAGCGTCCCCACCACATTCACACCGGAATTGTAGGGCTGCAGGGCCACCTGAAACCCCAACTCCTCCAGCCTTTGCGCACAAAGGTCCTGCACGGCCTGCCAGTGCGGCGAACCGGGCTGGCGAGGTTTGGCCACAAATTCCAGGTCAGCTTGCAGGCGGTTCTTCTCGACGCGTCCGGCCAGTTCTCTGGGCGTGGGTCTCTGCGACACGTCGGTATCACCCGAATGGTCCAAAAGGGAGTTGTCGCCAGCAGGAACGTCAGTGCGAGGGGTATCGACCGCCACTTGATCGGCTGCCGCAAGGTCGGGCCCGGCCGTGTCAGCGGGTTTTGTGTCTGCTCCTATCTGGTCTGACGGCGCATGGGTGTCCGGGCTATCGCCCCCTGCGCTGCCGCTGCACGACGTCGTTGCCCACGCCACAATCAGAACCACGCACCCCAAAATCTGCCGCATGTGCGCCCCTTTATAGTTGAGGAAACCGCTTGAGGCAGTGTGGTCCAGTTTGGGGCCCAGGGCAACGATTCGGTGATGGGAGAGGGGGCCGTCCGGCCCCGTCTTTCTCTTCCCGATTTCCCTTGCTGCCACAAGTGCATGATTCTGGGTAATGAGGGAGATCAGTACCCGGCCGAGACCTGCCGGGCCTGCTCCAACTTCGCATACAGGCTCTCGGGAGCGATGTCCGCACCATTTGGACAGGCGATGGTGCCTCCATCCACGAAGGCCCGCGGCTGAAGGACATGTTGTTGCGAGACGCCAGCGCTCTAATCTCCAAAGTCTGCAGCCGGGCGACCCTGCCTTCGGAACTGCGCTCGGAGTGTGACCAGGCCGCTCCAGAATAGTGCCAGAGATGCACAAACTCGGAAGTTGTG
>CAYTWV010000580.1:0-3091 GCA_964442235.1 uncultured Myxococcales bacterium
GTCCATCATCCAGGTAGGTCGCGACCAACTCGCAGAAATCCGTCTCGTCATCCACCACCACGATGGAGGGCTGGGCAAAACTCTCCTGATGGGCGTCCAGTTCCTGCTCCAGCGATTCGGGCAGCAGTCCAGAGCGCCAGGCAATGGTGGCCATGGCTTCCCTCGTTTATTGGATGACCAGGAATCGGATTCCGGGGGTACCCACCACAACGTCCATCAGATTTTCCGGCCGGATGCTCTTGGTGATGAACGACAACGCACCGAGGTCATACGACTTCAGGACGTCTTCTTCTTCCTGGGAGATGGTGAGTATCACGACGGGAATATTTCGAAGCCGGTCGTCGGCTTTGAGCCGTTTCAGGACATCGAACCCCGACAGTCTGAGCATGTTGATGTCCAGGAAGATCATGCCCGGAAGCACGTCCGCATTGGCCGGATCGGCCAGGTAGGCCAAACCATCTTTCCCATTGTCGAACACGATCACTTCATTGGCGATTTTCGCCTCTGCCAGAGTTCTCCGGAAGATATAGGCGTCGCCTTCGGAATCCTCAATGAGCATGAAACGCACCGGCTTGATGCCCTGTAATTCCATAGCCCCCCTCCCTCTTTTTGGCTGAAGATAGCACCAAAAAGTTGCGGACACAACCCCAAGGTTCGAGGGGGGTGGCTTGGCTACAGAGCTGCCTGCATTACGGGCAGGATTCCGGTGAAGAGTCTCTCGACGCTGCCTTGTGCGGCCAGAGCGGTCTCTTTCACTTCGGCGTGGGACAGTGGGCCTGCGGAGATTCCGGCAGCAAGATTCGTGATAATGCTGAAGCCCATGACTTTTGCGCCGAACTGTCGGGCAGCGATGGCTTCCTGAACGGTAGACATGCCCACGGCATCGGTGCCCAGGGTTCGCAGCATCTTGATTTCTGCTTTGGTCTCGTACGAGGGTCCCAGCAGCCCGGTGTAGACGCCCTCTTTGAGGGGGAAGCGACTCTGTTTGGCCCAGGTCTTTACGTGGGCCCGCAGCTCGCAACAATAGGCATCGGTCATGTCCAGGAAGCGCACTCCGAAACGGGGCTCTTCGGGGCCCATCAGCACATTGGTCGCCTGCAGATTGATGTGGTCCTTCAGCATCAGGATGTTGCCCGGCTTCACGGACGGAGCCAGCCCACCCGCTGCGTTGGTCAGCACCACCAACTTGGCCCCACAGGCGACTGCCGTGCGCACGCCGTGGCAGACTTCTTGAGGCGTAAAGCCCTCATACAAGTGGATTCGGCCACAAAACAGCATCACGGGAACGCCGTTCCATTTACCGATGCGCAGTTTGCCGCTGTGGCCCGACACGCCGGACATGCGGAAGTGGGGGATCTGCGAATAGGGGATTTCGACGGCATCTTCCACTTTGGCTTCCAGGAACTGCAGCCCGCTGCCCAGGACCAGGGCAATTTCGGGACGAAGGGACGAGGCCTTCCAAATCGCATCTCTAGACTCGATGACATTTCCGTATAGATCCATATTTTCCTCCCAAAGGCCCATTGCTGAAGTCGGGCCTTAAAAGTCCACTACCGGACCTGTTCTTTGACCAAAACGGGCCGCTGGACGGGATGGTCCCCAATGACGTAGGCCTTTTCGAACAGAGGCAAGGCCTCGGCCAGTTTGGCGTCGTCGGAGTAGCAGAGGGTGCAGGCGGGGTTTCCGTCCAGTTTGTCGCCAATACGGGTATGGACCAGAGCGCCTACGCCGGGGTCCACAACATCCTCGATTCGTTTGCGTCCGCCGCCCAGTGCCACGATGGCCATGCCCAGCGCTTCGCCATCCATGTCGACAACATAGCCGGTGCGGGCGGGCTTCCACTCTTTCCGGTGGGCTGCCTGGGGCAGTAGCTTGAAGTCGTCACAAACGGCGGGATTCCCGCCTTGAGCCTCAATCATGCGGGCAAACACCTCAAGAGGTTTGCCACTGGCCAAGCAGGCCTCTACTTTGCTGCGAGCCACGGCTTCGTCGGCTTCCAAACCCGCCACGATCAAGGTATGGGTCGCAAACAGGACCACCAGTTCCGTGGTGTCAGCCGGGCCTTTGCCCTTAAGGACGTCGATGCTCTCTTCGACTTCCAGCGCGTTGCCGCACTTGACGCCCAAAGGCTGGCTCATCTCGGTCAAGAAGGCTCGGACGGTCAACCCCAGCTCGCCTCCCAAGCTGACCAGAGTCTGGGCCAGCGCCCTGGCCTTTTCCGGCGTGCGCATGAAGGCCCCGCTGCCCACCTTAACATCCATGATCAGTCCCGAAATGCCCGAAGCTGCCTTCTTGGACAGGATGGAACTGGAGATTAGCGGAATGGAATCCACAGTAGCCGTGACATCGCGCAGCGAGTAAATCTTCTTGTCTGCGGGCACCAGGGTATCCGTTTGACCGATGATGGCGCAACCGACGGTATCCACGATTTCTTTGAAGCGCTCCACGGGCAAGCGGGGCTGGAAGCCGGGGATGGACTCCAGTTTGTCCAGGGTGCCACCGGTGTGTCCCAGGCCGCGGCCGGAGATCATTGGGTCGCGTACGCCCAGGGCTGCGACCAGAGGGGCCAGAGGCAGGGAAACTTTGTCGCCCACGCCCCCGGTGGAGTGTTTGTCCACATAGGGGCCGTTTCCGGAAAAGCGAATGGTTTCGCCGGAATAGAGCATGGCACGGGTCCACGCTCCCAGTTCGGCAGTGGTGAATCCCCTGATGAAGACGGCCATGAGGAAAGCGGCCATCTGGTAGTCGGGAATCTCGCCCTTGACATACCCTTGGATAATCTGGCGCAGCTCGGCTTCCTGCAGGGTCCCGCCGTCTCGCTTGGTCTTGATCAACTCGTACATCAACATGCCTTGCACCTCCGTAAGGCCTGGGGGTCAACTGAGTACCACAGCCCGGGGAGCTTGTCCATTGACTGACTATGGCGGATGTGCTTGAATACGCCGACTTTTGGCTGGGATGGGGTGCATCCATGGCAGAGAAAACGGAAAAAAAGACGGGCCAACCGCATGTGCGCAATATGGGCATCATGGCCCATATCGACGCCGGCAAGACCACGCTTTCCGAACGTCTGCTGTACATCACGGGGCGC
>CAYTWV010000581.1:0-3087 GCA_964442235.1 uncultured Myxococcales bacterium
CGAACAGAATTTGGAGCTAGGCTACCTCCGGCTTAACCTCGGCGATTTTTCTGAGGCGGCCGTGTTGTTCAGCCATGCGGTGCGGTTGTCGCCAGAACTGGCGCACACGCATTCCAGCCGGGCCTTGGCCTTTGCGTTGGCCAACCAGCCAACCCAAGCCCGCGAAGACGCGGAGCGCGCCTTGGCACTTAACCCGCGAGACATCGTCGCGCTCAAAGTGCTGACGCGGGTTTGCCTCAACCTTAAAAGGCCAGCGCAAGCCCGCACGCTGTGCGAGACCATCCTGAAGCTCCACCCCGGAGATCCCGATGCCCAGACCATGCTCGATCAATCCACGGTCACCATGCCAGTGGTCGAGGCCGACACGCTGTCCGTTAAACTGCCGGCGGCAGACTCCTCCGCGCCCGTCTTCAAGATCTCCAAGCATTTGCAGTCGTTGGAGGGGTTGCTGGGTGATTATCAAACGCGCTGCGAAGCCTGGCAGGGTCTCGGCGTGGAACATTTGCTGCAACAGCTTGTCGTCGGCGATTTCAAACAGGCGGTCGAGATTTTCCCGGCCTTCGTGCCCCTGCCGGCCGGATCGGACGGACTGCCAGTTCCGCCGGCAGCGCTGACCATGGGTTATGGGGCCGGCAACATGGACCACTATTTGGCCTGCGGCCGCAGGTCCTATGAGAGTTTGACCCGATTGCTGTGCAAGCACCAAGTGGAATTGAGCTCAGGCGATGTCTTGCTCGACTGGGGTGGAGCTGCCGGTCGCGTCGTCCGCAACTTTGTTGCCGAATCGCGCCGGGGCTGCCAGGTCTGGGGCTGCGACGTTCACGCTCCTTCCATTCAATGGGCGCAGAACCATCTGTCGCCTCCGTTCAAGTTCTTCAACAGTTCCGCTTTGCCGCATCTCCCGTTTCCGGACCGGACCTTCAAATTCATCTACGGACTGTCTGTGGTTACCCACATGATCACCCTGCGCGATTTGTGGTTGCTGGAACTGCAACGAGTGCTGAGGCCCGATGGCTGCCTGATCCTGACCGTTCATAACGAGAGCACTTGGCAGTGGTTCCGTGACCACCAAATGCCCCCGTGGATGCCCGCCGACCTGAAAGAATTGCCCGAGATGCCCGGGGAACGTGTGGAGATTCGGGGGAGCCGCTGGGAATACTGCTATACTTTCTTCCATTCGGACTACCTGCGCCGGATCTGGGGACAATACTTTGAAATCAAAGATATTGTTCCCTGCGCTGAAGGCTATCAAACCGCCGTGGTGATGAAGCCACGCGCGAGTTAAACGGGCTCCTTGTCTCCGCTTGCGATGTTGTTCATATGAAATGTCCTCCCGAAATGGTTGGCTATCCTTTGCTCCCCGCCCCGGCTGGAGCCCGGCCCGCCCGGCCTCTGCGGATCTGCATCGCCAGTTTTGATTTCGTTGGCCCGGTCCGAAACGGCGGCGTGGGCACGGCCTTCACCTCGCTGGGCGAGGCCATGGCCGCCTCGGGGCACGAGGTCACGCTGCTCTTCCTGGCCGGTCGATGGTGCGAGAATCGGACCATGGACTACTGGGTTGATTACTACCACAAGAAGGGCATCCGGTTCGTGCCCATGCCCGATACCGAACTGCGGGTTGAATCCCGCTTCAATATTGCCAAAGGCTACGAGGGTTACCTTTGGCTCCAGAAGCACAACTTTGATATCATCCACTTCTCGGAGTGGAAGGGACCGGGATACTTCACGATGCTGGCGAAACAGCAGGGGCTGGCTTTTGCCAACACCCTGCTGTGCGTCCATACCCACGGCCCCACTCTTTGGCACAAATTGAGCAATGCGGAATACGTAACCCAAGTGGATGACCTGGAGGTGGATTACGTCGAGCGCTCCAGCGTGAAGATGGCGGATGTGGTCGTCAGCCCCAGCCAATATCTCTTGCGCTGGATGCGGGATTGCGACTGGGCCCTGCCAGAGAATTGCTATGTGCGGCAGTATGTCCGTCCGGCCACGGCGCGGAAGCCGCAGCCGAACGCGGACCGCGTGCATCGCGTCAAGGAACTGGTCTTCTTTGGCCGCCTGGAGGTGCGCAAGGGCCTGGTCCTTTTTTGTGACGCTCTCGATCATCTGAAGAACGACCCAAAGCTGCGCCATGCCACAATCACCTTCCTGGGCAAGGTCGATAAAGTCGGCGGCCGCGACAGCGCGGAATACCTAGCCGACCGGGCCAAGCAGTGGCCCTGGAAATGGCAGATCGTCAGCGACCGCGACCAGGCCGGCGCGATGGACTACCTGCAAGGCCGCGAGCGGTTGGCGTTGCTGCCGTCGCTAGTGGATAACCTGCCCAATACGGTGCTGGAGTGTCTGGGGGCCCAGGTTCCGTTCCTGGCCAGCGATGCCGGGGGCATTCCAGAAATGATTGCCGCGTCGGATCTGGAGACAACCTGCTTCCCCCTCCGGGCCAGGCCCTTCGCGGAGAAACTACGGCACGCCTTGTCGGCTGGGGTCCGCCCGGCACGGTCGGCGGTGGATGCCCAGGAGAACGAACGCGCCTGGGTGCGCTGGCACGAGAGCCTGCCGCTGGCCGACGCCCACCAGGTTTCCCTCGAAGCGGTGACCCTGGCCATCACTCAGCCTCTGGTCAGCATTTGCATGTCCCACTGGAATCGCCCGGCCTATCTGGGGCAGGCTTTGGCTTCCATTGAGGCGCAGGATTACCCCAATTTCGAGGTGGTGCTGGTGGACGATGGCAGCACTGATCCCGAGGCGCGGAAACTGATTTCCTCCCTGGAAGCCGAGTTTGCCCGGAAGGGCTGGCAGTTGCTTCGCCAAGCGGAAAATCGTTACCCCGGCGCCTCCCGCAATCTCGCCGCCCGGCATGCTCGCGGCGAATTCATCCTCTTCATGGATGATGACAACTGCGCCAAGCCTCATGCGGTGTCCACCTTCGTGCGAATCGCCCGCAAGACAGGGGCGGACATCCTGACCTGCTGCCTGGACACCTTCTCTGGCCAGGATGCGCCCCATGCCCAACTCGTGCCGAAGACGCGGTGGCTGTTCCTGGGGCCAGACGTTGCCACCGGCGCACTCCGTAACAATTTCGGGGAC
>CAYTWV010000582.1:0-2727 GCA_964442235.1 uncultured Myxococcales bacterium
GGGCGATACATGCGCTTTCTTTTCCGGCCCCCGGCGATGTACCCTGTGTGGTAGTGCACACCTTCCCATTCGTTTCCGAGGTAAAAAGCAAGTGAGCAACAGCCAGTATGATTTGATTGCGTTTGACGTGGATGGAACCCTGGTGGACGACACCGTTTTTGTCTGGGAGATGCTTCACGACTATTTCGGAACACCCCGAGACTCCCGGGATTTTGCGTTCCATGCGTACATGGATGGCAGGTGGAACTACAAACAGTGGTTTGACCATGACATTCAGTTGTTGACTCAGGCCGGGGCAGACCGAGATTCCATTTCTCGCTCGTTAGAGGGCATGAAACTCAGCGGTGGGGCATTGGAGACCTTGCAGACCCTTCGGGACGCGGGAAAGACGCTGGTGGTGCTTTCGGGTTCGCTGAACATTGTGCTGGAGCGTTTTGGATTGGGAAGCTACTTCGACGAGGTCTACTTGAATCGAATCGAGTTCGATTCTCAGGGCAAGATCAGCGGGGCGCACCCGACCCCGTACGACGTGTTCGACAAGGCGACGGGCCTTAGAGAGATTGCCGAACGTCGCGGAATACCGTTGGAGCGTACGGCTTTTGTTGGGGACAATTTCAACGATGTGGCGGTGGCCAAAATAGCGGGGCTTTCGTTGGCATTTCAGTGCAAGTCCGAGGAGTTGGCCCGAGTGGTCCACCACGTCTTGCCTGGCAACGACCTGCGTGCTGCCTTGCCATTTCTACTCAAGGCTTGACGTCTTGGGTGCCCACTGGTCTAATCCCTGTCCCTTTGTGTATGGAGTAGTGTAATGCTGCGGCTTTCAAGTGTCATTCTGATGGTGGTTCTGGCGGCGGGATGTGGCAACAACGACGGGAAGGCCGAACCCAAGTCTGATATTGTTGCGGACCAGTCCGATCTGGCAAGCGACGCGGCAACCGACGTGCAGACCGATTTGCCCACCGAGATTAGTTCGGACGTTCAAGACCAGAAAGTGGAAGAGGTCTGTGAGCCCAAGTGTGACGGGAAGCACTGCGGCCCCGATGGCTGCGGCAGTACGTGTGGCACATGTGTGGATTTTGAGATTTGTCTGGATGGGGTCTGCTGCGCCCGTCAGTGCCAGGACAAGGACTGCGGCCACGACGGCTGCGGCGGCAATTGTGGACCCTGTGCGTTGCCTGGCGTCTGCCTGGATGGTAACTGCTGCCAGCCGGCCTGCGAAGGCAAGAATTGCGGGCCCAACGGATGTGGCGGCAATTGTGGCAGTTGTGAGACCGGCATGTTCTGCATGGACGGCAAGTGTTCGGACCCTGATGCGGACATGGATGGCATTCCCGATTCTGCCGACCTGTTCCCTGGCGACCCCGATTTCCCCGGGACGGCCTTGGCCAACACGGTTTATGCTCAGACCGCCGACACCCTGTGGAAGATGGATGTGAAGCTTTACAAGCTGGAGGTCGTGGCCGATTTTGGTTGGCCCAGCGACGGAGCGACCCACAAGATGACCGACATCGGCATCGACGGTTACGGCGTGCTGTACGGCACCAGCTACGAGTATCTCTACACGTGCCATCCCCAGACCGGCGAATGCAATCTGGTAGCGGAACTCCCCGAGCAGTTTAACGGACTGACCATGGTTCCTGCGGGCATGCTGGATCCCGTGAAGGATGCGCTGGTGGGCATCAGCGAAGACGGGGGCTGGTACCGACTGGATGTGGAACAGGGCGAATTGACCTCGACCCTGATGGGCACTTATGGGCCCGGATATCGTTCGGCGGGCGATGCGTACTCGATTTTCGGCGTGGGCACGTTTGCGGCTGTGCACAAAGACGGTGCGGATTCGAACATCCTGGTGAAGGTGGATCCCTCGAACGGCCATGTGCTTTCCGAGGTGGGTCCCATCGCTGGTTACGTGGGGGTTTTCGGCCTGGCCGGGTGGACCGGCAGAGCGTATGCGTTTGATAAGGCAGCGGATGAGCTTTTGATCGACACGGCCACCGGTGCGGTGCAGGTGTTGCATGACACCGAGACCAAGTGGTGGGGTGCAGGGGTTGCGACCAGGGTAGAGTGATTTGTTCCGTTTGGGAGGAATCCATGAGGCGACTGATTACATCTCTGCTATGTCTGGCCGTTTGGGGTCCGGGGAACGTCTGGGCGGACTGTTCGGGCGGTTCCGTGGCCACCGGCAAAGCCTGCTCCGGCGTCTCGTTCCAGGGGTGCTGCGACGGCGAGAAGTTGTTGTTCTGTGAGGCGGGCGAACTGTGCGAGAAGAACTGCGAAGCGTCGAAGCATTGCGGCTTCAGCGTGAACAAAGGCTTCTATGACTGCGGCACCGACGGCATGCCGGACCCGCTGGAATCGTTCAGCATGACGTGCCCGTCCGATCCCTGCGACGGCGTGGGATACGAAGGATGTTGTGCGGGCAACTCGGTCGTTTGGTGTGAAGCCGGGGCCGTGAAATCCCTGGACTGCACCACCAATGGGACCAAGACGCTGTGTGCGGCTTCGTTGACGGCGGTTGGGGCCGTGGATTGTGGTCTTCCCGATGCCACGCCAGGGCGCTCCTGTTCGGGCCAGACCGACCTGGACATCGTCGCCGGGGATTCGACCGCTTCCGATGCCGTCTCGCCTCCGGCCGACGTGGTCATCAACTATGATTCTCTGGTTGTACCCGACATGAATTCCCCCTCGGAGTGCGCCGAATTGGGTCGTTATAGGAAAGTGACCACC
>CAYTWV010000582.1:2737-3082 GCA_964442235.1 uncultured Myxococcales bacterium
GCGGGCGGGGTGACCACCACCACCTGCCCCGGATTGGCCGAGGGCGCCCAGGTGAAGGAAGAGCGGTGTGTTGGGGTGTGGGCCGGCTTGGTTCCCACCGCAGAGTGGCACCCCTACGGCCGAGTGACCCTGTCGGGAGTGCAGTTGGGGTTTATGGAAGCGGGAGTCAAACACCAGTGTTCGGCCCAGTTTGCTGGCACGGATCTTCAGGGGCAGTGCTTCTGGGGCGATTCGCAGTGTGTCTTCACGATGACTCCGTCCGATGGCCCCGTGGTGGTCGTTGAGGAACCCACAGACGGCTCCAAATCGAGCGGCGGCTGCGCCACAAGCGATACAGCTCCGTCT
>CAYTWV010000583.1:0-3080 GCA_964442235.1 uncultured Myxococcales bacterium
GCGGCCTTGGGCGCCACGCTCCACAATGTGGAAGGCTTCCCGCAGCTTAGTGCCATCCTGGCCCCCCTGCTGGTGGCCGGAGCGGGCATCCTGTTCTCGATTCTGGGCGTATTCTTCGTGCGAGCCGGAGAGCGGACGGAAATCCGCCATCTGATTGGCTCGTTGAACCTGGTCCTCTGGGTCTCCAGCGCCGGGATCCTGGCCTTCTTGGCAGCGATGGTCTGGTGGTGGCAGATCCTGCCCATGGGCATCTTGTTCTCGGTGATTGCGGGCCTGGTGTCCGGTATCATCATCGGCAAGATCACCGAGTATTACACCTCTGATGACTATGCCCCAACCAAGGGCATCGCCCAGCAGGCCAAGATGGGCGCAGCGACCACGATTATTGCGGGTTTGGCCGTGGGCATGCTGTCCACCGGTTGGGCCGTGATCACCGTCGTGTTGGGCATCGTAATCGCCTTCGCCACGGCCGGTGGATTTACCGATTTTGCGCTGGGTCTGTACGGCATTGGCTTCGCCGCCGTGGGCATGCTCTCGACGCTGGGTATCACCCTGGCCACCGACGCTTACGGCCCCATCGCTGACAATGCCGGCGGCAACGCCGAGATGTCGGGCATGGGTCACGAAGTGCGCAAACGAACCGACGCCCTGGACATGTTGGGCAACACCACCGCGGCCATCGGCAAGGGTTTTGCCATCGGTTCCGCAGCATTGACGGCCATGGCTCTGGTAGCCAGCTTCATGGAAGAAGTGCGTATGTGGTTGGGCCGCGGCATCGAAGCCTCCACCGAGGGGTTCATCCAAGTTGGCACCATTAAATTCGCCACTGCAACCCGTGCCGTGGACGGCGCTCTGGATGTCATGTCTGCCAAGATGTCTGACTTCCTGACGGCCTATGACATCAGCTTGCTGAATCCCATCGTCCTGGGTGGCGTGTTTATCGGCGCCATGACTCCCTTTGTCTTCTCCGCGTTGACCATGCAGTCCGTGGGCCGGGCCGCTTCCAAGATGGTGGAAGAAGTGCGCCGCCAGTTCCGCGAGATCGTGGGCATCATGGAAGGCACCGGAAAGCCTGACTACGCTCGTTGTGTGGCCATCTCGACCAAGGGTGCCCAGCGCGAAATGGTTTTCCCCAGCATGCTGGCCATCGCCATCCCCGTTATCGTGGGCCTGACCATGGGCGTTCCCGGCATCATCGGCCTTCTGGCCGGTGCTATGACCACGGGCTTCCCTCTGGCCGTCTTCCTGAATAATGCAGGCGGCGCCTGGGACAATGCCAAGAAGAACATCGAGAAGGACGAAAAGACCTATGCGGCCGACGACGTCGAGAAGAAACACCCGTTGACCGGCAAGGGTTCGGACCAGCACAAGGCCGGCGTCGTGGGCGACACCGTTGGCGATCCCTGCAAGGACACGGCGGGCCCCTCGCTGAACATCCTGATCAAGCTCATGAGCATGGTCTCGGTGGTCTTCGCCGGCGTCATCGTCTCTTCGGGCAACTGGCTGCAGCAGATCATCGACTTCTTCTCGAAATAGTCTCCCCCCCTATTGCCCCCCATGCCACACATTGAACAGGGCGACACACACCACGCCTTTGTGGGCCTTGGCTCAAATCTGGGCGAAAGCGCCAGCATCCTGGCTGACGCACTGCAGGTGCTTCATGACGCTCCGGGGATCCAGGTTGTAGGGGTTTCGTCGTTGTACTTTACGGCCCCGGTGGGGGGGGTGGAGCAGCCCGACTATTGCAATCAGGCCGCACACCTGTTGACGTCACTGGATGCCCACACACTTCTTTCGTTGTTGTTGGGCATCGAGGCGGACTTTGGGCGCACCCGATCGGTTCGTTGGGGACCTCGAACCCTGGACCTGGACCTGTTGTTTTTTGACCAGGCCATCGTGCAGACCCCCACGTTGACCCTGCCCCATCCTCGGCTCCACGAGCGGGGGTTTGTTTTGGCCCCGCTGGTGGAACTGGCACCGGACTGGACACATCCGGTCAGCCACGTCACAGTTCTGGACCTTTATAAATCGTGGGTGGCCCAGGTAGGCCGGCCGCAAGAACACATCCGCCGGGTAGCGGCCCTATGCCCGCTGGCCTCACTGTCGGGGGCACCGTGAACCGAAATCGTTGGCTGGCCCTGTTGGTGCTGATTCTGGCTCTGCTGGCCGGCCTGGCTTTGTACGGAGACATCCGACAAGTCAAACAGGAGTTCACCGACTTCAACTGGTGGCTGCTGGCCCCGGCCCTGGGCCTGGCTTCGTTGAACTTCGCCCTGCGTTTTGTGAAATGGGAAGTCTTCTTGCGGGTCTTGAACCATCGGGTTCACACCGGGCGCTCGGCTCTGGTCTTTTTCTCCGGGCTGGCGATGTCGGTGACGCCAGGCAAGCTGGGCGAGGTTCTGAAGGCCTATCTGCTGCGCCAGTCGTGTGGCGTTCCCATGGCGGACACCGTACCCGTGGTGGTGGCCGAGCGGCTTACGGACCTGATTTCGGTGGTTTTGTTGGCCTCGTTTGGAGTCGCCGGATTTTCGTACGGTCTGGATCTGCTGGTTACGGCGTCGGTCCTTTGTGGGCTGGTCGTGGGTCTGGCGTTGTGGACCCGTGGCTTCCGGGCCGTGGTGGACTTCTTCTCCAAGATTTCCTTCGTGGGCAAAAAGCGAGAGAAGCTGCTGGAACTGCAACATGCCATGGTCAAGCTGGTGGGCATCGGGCCTTTGGCTTTGGGCTCGGTGCTGGGCCTTGCCGCCTGGGCCGCAGAATGCCTGGCGTTTCACGTGGTGCTTCACGGCGTTGGGATTCAAGCCAGCATTGAACAATCCTTTTTTGTCTATGCCTTAGGCACCCTTGCCGGAGCCCTGGCCATGTTGCCTGGCGGCCTGCTGGCCACCGAAGCCAGTATGGTCGCCATGTTGGTGGGGCTTCTGGGCATGGCATCGCCGGCACAGGCAGTCACCGCCGTCTTCATCGTTCGCCTTTGTACCCTTTGGTGGGCCGTCGCCGTGGGCAGCGTGGCCCTGGCCCTGCATCGACGAAGCGCAAAGAGCCAGCCGTAGTCTTGTCTGCCCCATCAACGGGGGCGA
>CAYTWV010000584.1:0-1666 GCA_964442235.1 uncultured Myxococcales bacterium
CCGTTGGCCTGGCAGAAGTCCGAGGTGCACTTGTTGACGATGAAACCTGCGGGGATTTCGCCAATGCACTGGGTCTTTTGCCCGGTGGACATATTGATGCAGTCCTGGCAATCGGCGCTCTTGCTGCAGCATTCCGGGGGGGAGAGGGTCTGAGTCTGGCAGCAGCCATCCTGACAGTCCCAGGCTTGGCAGGTTGCAAGGGCCACGCCTTCGCACTTGCCGAGCAGGGCCTCGGCCGTGTCCGTGGCCGAGCATTCGCCGTACTTGCAGCCGCAGCCCTGGAATTCGATGCAAACCTGGCCCGTGGGGCAATCGGTTTGCTCACTCCAGGTCCAGCAACCGTCTTCGTCCTGGACGCAGGTTTTTACCTTGGAGTTGGCATAAAGGCACTTGATGTCGCCTTCTTTGCAGGGCTGGACCGCCGGGCACACCACCTGAAGGTCTTCGCCTTTATCGGTGCCAAGATCCTGGACGTCCTGGAGATCGGGAACATCCGTCAGGACATCGACATCGGGTGTCGAATCGGGCTTTAGGGTATCAGGAGTGGTGTCCGCCAGGTCTTCAGTCTGGATATCCTTGGGCGGCGTCGTAGCCGGAGGACAACCGGTGGCCAAAACGGCAACCGCTGAGGCGACCAGAAGCAGAGCAGCGTTGCGCAAACCAAAGTACGAGTTCATGAGCCCCTCCTGAATTCCGTAAGCGTCCACTTAGCCGGCTCGACACCCCGTCTGTGGAACCGGGCAGACGACACAACGGTACGGGTCTAAGGTATACCAGGGTTCACCCTCGGTTGACAACAATGAATTCGGGCGCGAGCCTCGGGCCTTGAAATTGAGGCGATGCACGCTGTTTGGGGCTCCGCAACGCCCCCGGGCAAACGCGGCAGACCTCTATTTGCACAGGGTCTTGTTGCCAGCGGACATTGAGAGGGTCTGCGTGCAGAAAGTCGATGAAGAAGGCGGTCGGTTTCTGGCGGTTGACGCAGTGCGCAAGTTGCCAGGATTGTTTTCCAGAATCGGGGCGTTGGCCCTGGTGATGGCCCTGGTACAGAGTGTGGCATGTGGGGTCCCGGAGACGGCAAACCACTCAATGGAATCTGCCTCGGGTTCTGCGCACTTTGGGGGGAATCTCATGGAGGCCCTGGAAGAGAGTCCCGGGGCACGACTGCCGGCTTGGGACGAGGGCCCGGAGCTTGGAAAATCGGACCAGTTTGACGACTGGCGGGTGGGCCACCCCGAGTTGTACGGAGTGACCGCACCGCCCAGCCGAACAATTCGGCCTTTGGCCGAGTATGAACCCACCCAGGCGGTCATGATTCGGCCGGGTCCTGATGTGGGCAAATTCCATGCGTCGATCATCAGAGAGTTAGCAGGCCATGTGCCGGCGGTTTGGGTGATGCACGCCACGGGCCAAGCCTTAAAGATGGAAGAGATTCTGGTCGGAGTGGGGGTTCCCCCAGAGTTGTTGCAATTCATCGACGTGACCAAGACCGACGCCAATTGGGTTCGGGATTTTGGGCCCGTAACAGTCTTGGACGACCAGCGGCGGTTAGGGTTTGTGGATTTTCGATATTACCACCAGCGGGCCCATGACGATGCGGTACCCGCTCGGCTTGCCCAATGGGCGGAGGTTCCGGTCTTTCGCCCCTCGTTAAGCCTGGAAGGTG
>CAYTWV010000584.1:1676-2825 GCA_964442235.1 uncultured Myxococcales bacterium
AAGGTGGAAACCTGATGGCGGACACCCATGGAGCCTGTTACCTGACCCAGAAGCTCTACACACAGAATGCGGGACACACTCCAGCCGAAGTGGACCAGTGGATGCGGGAATACCTGGGATGTACTCGATTAGTGATTGTAAAACGTCCGGAACACCTTTCTACGGGCCACATTGACATGTTTGCCAAACTGATGGGCCCCCAGGTCGTTCTTGTGGGTCAGTACCAGCCTGGAGTCGAGGAGGTTAACGGTGCCATCCTGGATGCCATTGCATTACAACTTGGGGGCGAGCTTGGTGAAGAGGGCGACCCGCTGACGGTGCTGCGCATTCCTATGCCTCCATTTGTAGAGGAAGTCTGGTACACGTACACGAACTCTCTTCTGGTCAATGACGTCTTACTTATGCCGACTTTTGAGAAGTTTGGAAAGGAAGACTCAGTCCCTTCGCTGGAGGCGCAGGCCCGGGCCGTTTATGAGCAAGCCAGGCCCGACGTGGAGATTGTAAATATACCTTCTGATTCCATTATCCGGGCCGGTGGGGCCGTGCATTGCATGACCATGTCGTTGCCGCAGGGGGATCTGGTTCCATTCCAGGAAGACCCTGTTTTGTTATGCGACCGCAACGAGATAGACCAGTGTGGCTCCTCAACCAAGGCCTGTAACGGATGGCCCGTCGAGGGAGAGTGCCTGGGCAAAACGTTGCGGTATTGTGGCGAGGACGGTTATCCACGAGAAATCGACTGTTCCGAATGTTGCGGATTGGCTCTTGGTGACCCGTGGATGGATTGGCATACCTGTCTTACACAGTCAGAGTGCCAGGAGAGAGTCGATTGCCAGGCCCAAGAGACCGGGTGCAGCGAGTTGGCCACACATGCCTGGCACTGCGAAGTGCCAACGGGCCAGACTGGGCAGCGGCGGTACGAAGAGTGCGAGGCAGGGCCCTGTGTGGCCGGAGCTTGTACGTTGGATGCCTCGCAGTATTGCCAGGAACAGGGGGGCACTTGTCTTGGACCCTGGGCGGTGAACTGCGGACCCGTGGGTTCACAGCAAGGCACCCTCGAGGGTAGCGCCGTGCTCTGCGTCCACGGAGCCGAGGTTTGCCAGCTTCAGGACTTGGCGGCCGTATGTGTGCCGAAGGATGAAGTGCCCT
>CAYTWV010000584.1:2835-3078 GCA_964442235.1 uncultured Myxococcales bacterium
TGCCTGGGCTGCGTCGCTGCAACCAGTCCGAAACCGGAGTGGAGATTTGCTCGGCTGACTCGGTCGGAGCGCTGGGTTGGGTCGAAGCGGCCCCGTGCGAGGGTCCGCTGGTATGCCTGGACGGCAATTGTTTGCCGCCCCTGCCTGCGATTGAACCCCAGCAGGACGTCGTTTCGGGTCCAGACGCCGATGAGGAACCGGGGCACGAGGTTTCTGGAGGCAGTTGTGCTGCCGGTGGCTGTG
>CAYTWV010000585.1:0-1559 GCA_964442235.1 uncultured Myxococcales bacterium
GACTGGACGAGGCTATCTTAGAGTAGGCGGATAAGTGCATGTTTCATCCTTAGATTAACGAAAATATTTCCGTCCCGTTACGAGATTTAAAAAGAGATCACACAGGAGGTAACGGGGCGGAATGAACCAGATTACAGCGACAGAACTGCGGCGCAGTTATTCGGAGTGGGTGTGGCTTGAATCTGCCAACCGGTTCCCTTGCGCTCTACACTCTGGGCGCTGATGGCGTCGCCCACGTCCACGGCCCCGGCAGAGCCGGTTTCGTCTTTCAGGCCCGTGGTGTTGACGGGGCCATAAAGCACGGCGTCGATGGGAATCGAGCCCGCTGTCAAACTGGTTGCCTTGACGTTGAACAGGCCCACGCCGTCGGCCGTATCGCCGGAATTCTGCACGTCAGGATTGAAGTCCAAGGCCTGGTGGAACGTGGGCGTGAAGTTCGACGCGTTGCTGGTGGGACCGCCCACCACAATGCAACCGCCTGCCGGAATGGTTCCAGAAAGCTGGAATACCGTGATAATCCAACTGGCACCGCCCGAACCCAAGGAGTAGTTCGACAGGTCGATGGGGTCATTGGTGCCGTTGTAGATTTCCACCCACTCCAGGCCCTCATCGTTGCCCGAGGGATCGTAGAAGACTTCACTAAGGACCAGACCCACCTGGGGAAGGTCCACGACCCACACTTCACTGCTTACGAACGACCCGGCACCGTCGCCGACGATCGTCGTCAAGCCAACCCCAACGCCCTGGAATACCAGTTCCAGTTGGGATGTGCCTGCGGGGAAGACGGCCTGGGTCGGGCCCGTGATGATGGTTTCGTCATAGTCCAACGTGACGACGAATCCACCGGTCTTGGCCGGAATATCTAGCGTCATGGTGACCACAACGGTTTCGCCCAGTACCGCGTAAGCAGGCGAAGGGGTAATGGAGATGGGCTTGGGGTTTTGCCCGACGGGCACCACGTAGACATCGGCGGTTTTGGTCACGCCGTTGTAGCTGGCTGAGACGACCACCGCCGTGACGCTGCCAATCAAGCCGTCCACCTTCACGGCGACCTGGGTCTGGCCTTCGGGCACGGTCACGCTGGCCGGGACCGCCAGTCGTTCGGGAGCGCCGGATTGAAGGGCCACGACGATGCCTCCAGCGGGAGCCGGGGCATTAAGCGTCACGTTCAGCAGCGGGCTGGTATCGGCGTTCATGGCGCCTTCTTCGACATAGACCGGTCCGGGGCCAATCTCTTTCAGGGCCAATTCCCGAATGATGTCGGCTTCATTGCGGGGTTCGAGCTTCGAGTTGTTGTTGCCGAAGCGCAGAATGCCTGTGATGGTCATGGCATCGCCGATTTGGGGGAACGGGCTGGTCAGATAGAGGTAGTCGTTGACGCGCAGCAGCCCATCCAAGACATATTCATTGGTGGGAGCGGTGTCGCCAGGACCTGCCGCAGGGTTGATATCGGTGACTTCTGCATCGATGACCTGCACCAGCACACCTTCGTAGATGGCCGCCAGCAGGCTTCCCGTGGTGACTTCCGAGGGGGCGACCAAAATGGGGGCCGGCCATGC
>CAYTWV010000585.1:1569-3058 GCA_964442235.1 uncultured Myxococcales bacterium
GGAAAGCTGAGTGATGTTGTCCAACTGCTTTTGTCCGAAGTAGTCGCTGACACGTCCGGCAACTTCCACATAGTCTCCCTGAGCGGGAATAGTCAAGGCCTCGGGATTGGCGCTGGGGATGAACAGGAACAGGCCGCTGTACTGAGCCTTGAGGCTGGGGTCCTGCTCGTTTTGGGGGACCTGAATGAAAATCCGAGTGCCCGACACGGCGGTCACAACACCTCGGACCAGGGCCGTGGCATTAATGGGCAGGGTGCCGTCCTTAACATCATAAATAGTAGCCGGACAAGCCGAGTTGCCAGGATTGGGTTCGGCGCAGAAATCGCAGACGTCGCCGATCAGGTCGCCGTCCACGTCCTTCTGGTCCGTGTTGGGGTCGTTGGGGCAGTTGTCCTGGCCGTTGGGAACTCCATCCATGTCCTTGTCGTTGGGGTCGGGCGTCTGGCAGTTCGTGGCGTTTGCTTCCTGGGGGCAGGGGTCGCACAAGTCGCCCAGGCCGTCGTCGTCCACATCGGCCTGCTTGCCCTCGTCCACGGGACGGATGGGATTGAACACGTTGGGGCAGTTGTCCAGGGCGCCTTCACGATTGTCGCCGTCGGGGTCGCTCGCCGTGATGTCTCCGGTGTACTCTCCGGGGCGAATGGGCTTGCAGGTGGGTTCTCCGGCGGGGACGCCGCAGAAGAAGAGGTCGTAGGCATCGGCATTGGAGCCTTCGAGCGTGCTGAAGGACTTCCCGACTTCTCGCTGGGTGCATACGGCCTTCTGGCTTCCGCAGATTTCTGTCGGCATCACTTCGCAACCGGTTTGGGCGCCAGGCAGTGCAGCCATGACTTCCGAATCGCCGTACAGAGGGTCGCCACCGCGCAAGACCAGAGCCACCGAGCCCGGATTGGCGCTGAAGATTGCCTGGTAAGGATTAACTGCGTCGCCCTCGGCGTAAATGGCGATGTCTGCTACCAAGCCTGCCTTGAAGCTGCCTACCACGTCGTCAATGGCCAGGGCCTGTGCCGCATTGGCGGTGCCCATAAGCCAGACTTCACGATCTGTAAAGGTCTTACCGTAATAGACCTGATTCAATTCATTGGCGCAGGCCAGTTCACGCAGCATGTTCACCGAGCCGGATGCGGTCCAGTCGGTACCCAGCGCAATCAAGACGCCCTGGTGTTTGTACATGGTCACGGGGGCGGTATTGCCGTAAAGCGAGACGTTGGAGCGAGGAGACCAGACCATGGAGGTGCCACTTACGGCCATCTCGGCCCCGTCCATGGCCTTCAAGCCGACCACGTGCACAAAGGTGCTGTTGGGCTCGGTCAGGTCCACACCGCAGTTTTCGTCGGAAGAGACACAAAGGAATTCGTTGCGGGCATCTTTGTCGATGCCTTCGGCCACGTGGGGGAAGTAACAGTCGTTTTCCAGCACGGCCTTGGTGTCGATGCCGGGATAGGCGCAGCCCGAAGCCAGAAGCTCTCCGTCTACATCCCCCAGGGGG
>CAYTWV010000586.1:0-3050 GCA_964442235.1 uncultured Myxococcales bacterium
TTCGAATTCGGAAAGTCCGGGCACAGCACATTGCGAATCACCCTGGCAAGGAAGGCAAAGTCTTGAGGCGTGGAAGACGCAAATGAATTCGACTCCATAGGGTTGACAGGAGAACCCATCGGGGCAGACGCCCTGAGTGCAAGGAATGGCACATTGGTAGCCATTCTGGGTTTCGATACAGGGTGTTCTGGGATCGCAAGGTTCCGGGCACTGCAGGTCTGCGGGAACAAACGGCAGGTCTGGGTCCAAATAGCCCACCTCGCCCAAATCTCTGCCCGAGGAGAAGTCGGGAAGCGTGAACGTGACGTCCAGGGAGGTGACGTCATTACCGTCCAGGACCACCGTTTCGCCGCAGGCTAAGCCGAGGGCGACGCAGGCAAATGCCAAACAAAGCGGCTGTGCGGCGGCGGGCCTGGGGATATGGCGTTGCGGGGAGGTCAGCCAGGGAAATCGGCCCTTAACACTCGGGGGCCGTGCTGAGAAGATGGGCGCAGGTTTGGGACTCTGCGTCACAGGAGTCGATGGTACAGGGGTCAGCGTCATCGCAGTACTCCTCGGTCTCGAGGGTACAGCATGCGTCGATGGGCTCTTGAGTGCAAGTGCCAGCGGCGGAATTGTTCGCAAAAGGTACACATACGGGCGCCGTGCACGCGGACGAGAGTTGTCCTTGGCACTGCGGATCCTTGAGGCAGTAGGGACAGGTTGACACCACCCGAAGTTCGTCCAGGAAGAACCCCGCATAGGCATTGTCGATGGAATCCAGGGTATCGAACTGGAACAGGAGACGGACATTCTGGCCGGCGAACGGTTGAAGGTCGATGGCGACGGGCGCAAACAGGTTCTGAGTGTCGTTCAAAAGCTGTTTGGAACTGAAGACCAGGGTGTCAGAGCCGCCTTGGGTGCTGCGGACATACAGGTACAGCACGTCATAATCGTAGGGGTACTGGGGTGCGGGAACGGGTTCGGCCTGCGCCCACAGGCGGAACTGGACAGAAGTTGGCGGTGAAGTGGGGATTTGGAAAGCGGGGGAAAGCAGGGAAAGCGTGACCCGAGCTTGAGAGTCATAAAGACCCATAGCGGGGTCTCCCAGGTAGAGTGCGCAGGTTCCGGCGAAAGTCTTGGTCGTGACGGGCATCCAAGAGACCGAATCCTCGGGTTGCAGGTCAATGACTTCAAAGGCACCCTGACTGCACGAATCGAAGCTCTCCCAGAAAACCACGACGCTTTGGTCACAGGCCGGGGGAATACACTGCCCTTCCTGACAAGAGAAGCCGTTGGGACAGGCACCACATACCCCTCCACACCCATCGGAGCCGCACTCTTTTGCCGTACAGGCCGGCTGGCAGGCCTTGCACTTGCCCAGCACACAATTGGGTTTGGAGGAGGGGCAAAGCCCGCAGATTCCTCCGCAGCCATCGGGGCCACAAATGCGGTCCGTGCAGTTGGGCTGACATAGGTCGGCGTCAATATCCCAAAGGTCATGGGCATCGGCATCCACATCCAGGGAATCCGACAGGATGGCATCCAAGTCATCGGGAATGGCGTCGCCCAAGTCCTGGCCGGATTGGTCTGACGAATCGGTCCAGGCATCCACGTCCAGGGGCCGTTGGTCCGCTGTCTGGTCTTGTGCGGAGTGATCCGAGAGCAGATCCATCCAGGACTGGCCGATGGAACCAAGTCGAACGTCCAGCCTGGCACGCAAATCTTTCTCGGCATCCAAACACCCGTGAAGCAACACAATCGCACAACACAGGGATAGTCCCACCCCAGACGAGCTTATGGCGTTGTGCCATGAATCCGCTGTCTTGACCGATGTGATGGGAGCTGTGCGGGTCAACGTCTCCTCCGAGCCTTGATGGGAGAATATGCCTGGGAGGGCGTTGCGGCAAGGCCCCAAGTGAATTGAGTCGACGGAGGCAGAGCTACGGGCACACCACTTCCGCTGCCAGCCAAGTGATGGTGGTCAGTTCCGGGGCATCGGGAGAAAGGGAGCGCACGTGGAAATAGAGGTGGGTCGGCAACATCAGCGGGTCCAGGAGCACCGGACTTAGCGCTGTGGGGAGACCCTCGCGCAGTATCTCCACTTGATAGGAAGTCCAATCGAATCGAAGAGTAAGTTGAATCTGAGTGTCTTGCGGGTCCAATGAGGCCCTGTTCCCACACGCTTCGGGTGCCACCTGCTTCTGGGGGATGAAGAGCGGCACGGTGCCTTCCTGGGTGACAAGCCCCACGGAGGCCAAAGGAGAGGAGTCGTCGGGACAAATCGACGCGCTCCAATTGAAATGGAGGAACACAACCTGAGTATCTGTTGAGGGCCATGCCGGCAGGGGGGTCGTGGCGTAGAGGGGGATCTCTTCCAGCGGGCATTCCGGCGGCAATTGGGCGCTGACGGTTAACGAAGGGATGGGTTGTGTGGACCAGGTAAAGCCCAGCGGGCATGAGGTATCCAGGCTGACTTGCAGTTCACCGGACGCAGGAATGGTGGCGCCGTCGATGGGGAACAGGGGGCCGCAGGCCAGGCACATGGGGTCTTGGGAAGCGTCATGCAGACATCCCAGTGCGGGTTCACAACTGTCGTTGGTGCAAGGGTCGTGGTCGTCGCAATCCAAGGTGGGACCAGGGAGGCAGGCAGACCCCGAACAGGAATCGCCGTCGGTGCAGAGGTTTCCGTCAGTGCACCAGGCGCCCTCCAGGGGGAGGTTCTGGCAACCCGAGGATGGGAAGCATGAATCCGATGTACAGACGTTGGAATCATTGCAGTTTACGGGTGTGCCCACACACTGGCCTTGGAGACAGGTGTCCCCTGTGGTGCAGAGGCTAGAGTCGTCACAAGCGGTTGTAAGGTGCGTGTAGGAACAGACTCCCGTAGTGGTATTGCACTGGTCCAGCGTGCAGGCGTTGAAGTCCTGGCAAAGGGTGGTGGCCCCGGGCAGGCAGTGGCCCGAAACGCACCAGTCACCCGTTGTGCATGCATTGGAGTCGTCACAGGCGATGTCCAGGTCCCACAGCAGGCAGCCGGCGTAGGGGTGGCAGTCATTGGCGGTGCAGGG
>CAYTWV010000587.1:0-3030 GCA_964442235.1 uncultured Myxococcales bacterium
GGGAGCGGCGGACCAATTCGCCCACGGTCCATTTGGGTTTTCTGGCTGGGGGCAACTGTCCGATTTCGCGATCGATCTCCTCGACAATGGTCTCATGCACTTTGAGGGCATCCAACTCTTCGGAATTGAGCAAACCGGGCTCATCAGACGGGGTTCGGATGCGCAGCAGCAGCAGCTCGCGCAGGCGTTTTTGCTCGCCTTCGTCGCTCTGGATAGAGCCGTGCACCCAGGATGCGAAGGAGTCGTGGGCCAGTTGCCAGTGCAATTGGCCAGTAATGGCATGGGGTTGAAGGATGCGATGACGGTGGAGCAGGGAAAAGAGTCCGCCCACTACCGACGGGGCGCTGATGGGCTCAAGAATGGCTCTTAGGTCAACATCAGCGCGGACTTGCCTAGAGCCGTCGACGGCAACGAGTTCCAGCAACAGTCTTCTTGCCAGGGGGATTTCCGAGGGGGCGACATGAAGTTCGAGGACGGTTTGGGCATGCCTTTCCAAGATCCCCGTGAGCCGCCCCAATTTCTGATAATGTTCCGAAGTCAGTTGATTCTGGCCGGGTGCCAGCGAGTCATAAAGGGCCTGTCCCGCCACCTGCAGATGGGGAGGGAAAACCAGTGGCTGGTCGGGTGCCCCCAGGGGAAGGAGTTCTTTGCAAGCCACGGTCAAGTCACGTTGCAATTGAGCCATCAGCTCGCCCTGCACGGAAATGCGGGCCATCCGAAGCGGCTGAGAGAACGCGTGGTATGCCGAAGTCACTCCAAGCGGCGCCAGCACCACTTCTTGGGACGGGGCCAGATTGATGCGACGTCGAAGGGCCGCCAGGGCGGGCATCACATCCTCTCTGACCGAGAGCAGGACACAAATATCCAGTGTTCGGTCATCCAGCAATTCGGCCAGTTGGTCCTCAAAAGCCGCCCGTTCGGCCTCTCGGGCGGACCCGGCCAGGAACAGTGCTTCCACGTGGTCGATAAGCAGCGCGATGCGTCGTGGGACGCTGAATTGGGCCGTTCGAATCGCCTGGCGCAACGTTGGAGAACCCGGAGCCAGTCTGCGAAGCAGGTCGGAGAGGGGCAAGGTGAGGTCCCCGTGGACGCAGCGCATGGCCGACGTGTCGCATCTGGGTGCAATTCCGGCTCTTAACAGGGAGGTCCTGCCTACGCCTGAAGGCCCCATGATGACTTGGACCTTGGAGAACATCAGTCGGTCCAGCAGGTGTTCGATCTCTTGTTCCCTTCCAAAGAAGAGATGGGCTTCGTCGGAATCAAACGGGGAAAGGGCTCGGAAGGGCTGCCGAGCGCGAACGATTCGGGCCGTTTCGTCGGAAAGGTCTCGGCCAGAACCTTGGAGGGCCTCTAAGAATTCGGCGGCAGACATGAATCCATCGTGGGGATCCGGGGCCAGAGCTTTCATGACCGTGGCCCGAATTCGTGGCGGAACACCGGCCTCCAACAACGCGGCAGAAGGGTTCGTTGCCCCTAACTCGTCGGGCCGCGACCCAGTCAGCATCTCGAAAAACACAACTCCCACGCTGTACAAGTCGGCCTGCTCGTCGTTGTGGTAGGCCCCGCTGGAATCACGCATGTACCCAGGCGTACCGGCGGCCGAGGATTGGGCCACGTCCTCTTTGAAGCGTGCCACGCCGAAATCCAGAATGACCAGCCCCTCGCGGTTTTGTGGCCGCTGAATCAACATCAGGTTTTCGGGTTTGATGTCGCGATGCACAACCCCCTGGTCATGGGCGTGCTCCAGGCCCGAGAGCAGTTGGCAGGCCAGATCCACGGATTTGTCCACGGCCAACCGCCTGTGTCTTTCCAGCCGGTCTCGAAGCGTCTCTCCCTGAAGGTACTCCATGACATAAAAGAGTTGTCCATCGGGCAGGGTTCCGGAGTGGTGCAGCGTGATGATGTTATGGTGATGAAGTCTAGCGATGCTCCACATCTCCCTCAAGAACAGCGAAACGCTCTCTTGTTCGGCAGTGGCGGAGGGCAACAGAACCTTGATGGCAACGGGGCGGTGAAGATCCACCTGCTCACCCAGATACACCGTACCGAACCCGCCGCGCCCGATCACCTCGTCCACTCGAACGCGGCTGGGGAGCATCGTGCCTTTGGCCAGGGTTGTTCCCCTGAAATCGGCCAGCATGTCCTTTCCACGGGGAGTGTTGGCTGCAACCACATCGAAAGACGCCGGCGCATAAACGTTCACATCATGATTTGCCGCCAGGCTCGAAACGCAGGCGAATCCCGACAGGACGGACTGTTTGATTACGCCTCTGGCAGCGTCGGCGATGCTTCGTGCGGTAGAACAGCCCTGGTCCGCTGCCACCGCCGAGCCTCCGAGACTTTGCAGCAGCCATTGCAGCGTGGATTGGCCGGGCATGAGGCTTCGGCGAAGCCAGATTTGCGTGCAGGGCACCACCGGCGGACCGATGCGTTTGAGCAAGGCCTCGGCGTTTTGTTCGGTGCCATCCAGAAACTCGATGTCGTAAACGATGACCACATGACCCGGCCGGGCCGCCTCAAGTTCAGAATGGAACCATCGAAGAGGAAGGGTACCCTGCTGTCGCATGTGCAGGTAGACGTCTCGAGCCAGCAGGCAGGGCTCGCCTGCGCCATTGGTGACGCCGTGGCCAGAGATAACCACAAAAACCAGCGAGTCGGGTTTGGTCGCTTTGAGCGTATTGGAGACTTCGGACTGCAATTGGATGGCTACGGTGGTCAGAAAGGTTTCTCGGCGATTGCCCAGTCGGCGAACTCGATAGGGCAGAATCCCGGACGCCAAGGTTCGCCCCAGGCGATCCATGCGGTCCTCTTCCGCATCATGCTCGTGTTGCTGGTTAACAGGAGACTGGGCATGGTAGTTGGTGATCAATATGGAGTGGCGCTCGCTGAAATCGGTATGTAGCAACGGCTTCCTCCAGAGACGGCTTCATTGCATCTTTGTATAGGACAGACGTACGGACATAGCAAGTGCAGCTTTGGGGGGTGGCGAGATGCGGCGGGTTCGTGTAGAGTCCGGCGGCTCCCGGTGGG
>CAYTWV010000588.1:0-3019 GCA_964442235.1 uncultured Myxococcales bacterium
CGGCGGCGAGTTCCGGAAGAAGGGCGTGGGGAAGATGGGAGAGGTCGCCCGGGGCGGCCGCACCGTGCTGTTTGTCAGCCACAACATGGCCGCCATCAATCGATTGTGTGGCCGAGCGTTCCTGCTTGAGCACGGCAAACTGGTGGAAAGCGGGGAAGCCGCTGCCGTGACCAGCCGCTACCTCAGAACCGATGGCGGCAGCATGGCCCAACGCCTTTGGAGCACACCACAGACGGCGCCGGGCAACGAGACGGCAAGGCTTAGGGCCGTGCGGGTGCTGGCCGAAGGGCAGGTCTCCGAAACGGTGGACATTCGCAAACCGGTCCGCATCGAAGTGGATTACTGGATCCTGAATCCGGAAGCCAAAATCACCTGCTTCTGCGCCTTCATGGATGAGTCGGGCACGATCCTGTTTGGCACCGGGGATGGTCGCCCCGAGATTGCCTCCACCGCCAGACCCGTGGGCATGTATCGGCACGCCGTCGAGGTTCCCGGAAATCTCTTTTCCGAAGGACTGGTCAAGGTGTTGGTGGAAGTTTGCACCACCGATCCGGCCTATCACTACCATGCCCTGGAGTTTGATGCCGTGGGGTTCACCGTGGTGGACACCGGCCAGGAAGGAAGTGTGCGGGCAGGCTGGGGCCGAGTGCTTCCTGGCGTGGTCAGGCCTGAACTTCCGCCTTGGACCTGCACCCCATTGGATGACAAGCTAGAGGTACAATGATGGCGTGGATCCCCATGTTTCAGCCTCAGGTTTCGCCCGAAGCCATCCGGTTGGTCACAAAGACCCTGGAAGAGGGCTGGCTGAGCGAAGGAAAAGGCGTGAAAGCGTTTGAAGAGCGCTTTTGCCAAGTTGCGTCAGTTCCAAGAGCGTTGGCAGTTAATAGTGGAACTGCGGCCCTGCACCTGGCGATGTGTGGACTGGGCCTGAAGCCCGGCGATGAAGTCATCCTGCCCGCTCAGACCTTCGTGGCGACGGGCCTGGCGGTTTTGTACACGGGGGCCACGCCCGTCTTTGCCGATATCGAACCCGGCGGCCCCAAGATCGATGCGGCCGACATTGCACGAAGGGTCACGCCCCGTACCAAAGCCATTTGTGTGGTCCATTATGGCGGGTACCCCTGCGACATGGATGCCATTTTGAGTGTGGCAGCACAACACGGGCTGTCGGTGGTTGAAGATGCGGCCCACGCCATCGGAGCCGAATACAAGGGGCGGTTGGCTGGGACCTTCGGGCGCTATGCTGCGTTCTCGTTCCAGGCAATCAAACAGATCACCACGGGCGACGGCGGCATCCTGGTCTGCGCCAACGCCCACGACCACCAGGCAGCGTACCGGGGTCGCTGGTTCGGGATCGATCGCGCCAATCGTGTGCCCAGCGAATTGGGCCCGGGAGAGTGGGATATCTGCGAACTGGGGTACAAATACCACATGAACGACATCGCTGCGGCCCTGGGGCTGGCAGAGTTGGACGCCTTCAAGACACATCAAAAGGCCAGGGTGGAACTGAACAGGCGGTATCGCAACACGTTGCAGCAAATCCCGGGCTTGACCCTCATGGAAGAAATGCCCGATCGCATCAGCGCATGCTGGCTGTTCACCGCTCTGGTAGAGCGTCGGGTGGATTTTATCCGGGCGCTGCGTGGTCGAGACGTCGAGGCTTCGGTCTGGCACCGGCGAATCGACAAGAACTCGTTGTTGGGAGGTCTGCGACGGGACTTGCCAAATCAGGAGCACTTTGACGCTCATCAGGTCTCGGTTCCCATGCGCCCCTCTATGAGCGAAGCCGAGGTCGGCCGGGTGCTTGACGCCATCCGGGCCGGGTGGTAGCGTCGCTGCCACCGTCTGGAGCGCATCAATGGGACACCAGTTTGACTATTCACTCCTCCGCTCGTTTGGCGAAGACGTCTTTATCAGCGCCAATGTGGAGATTCGGCGACCGCATCTAGTGGAACTAGGCTCCCACATCGCCATCGACTCGGGATTCTATCTGACGACTCAGTTGACGGTGGCCGACTGGAGCCACATCGGCCCCTATGTCACGGTAATCGGCGGAGCCCAGGGCCTGCTGAGTCTAAAGGGGTTCAATACCGTCGGAGCGGGCAGCCGCATTCTGTGCGGATCGGACGAGTTTTTGGGCGAGGGGCTGGTAGGCATGTCTCCGCCCGAGTATCGGGACCGGGTCAAGATCGCACCGGTCATTTTGGAACAGTTTGCCAGCCTGGGAACCAACGTGGTGGTGCACCCCGGGGTTCGAATCGCTCAGGGATGTGTGGTGGGTTCCTGCTCGCTGGTCACCCGAGACACTGAACCCTGGACCCTGTACATGGGAACGCCTGCACGCCCGGTTCGGCCCCGACGAAAAGACCAGATGATCGCCTATGCCAGAGCCATGGGTTACGAGGTTCAAGAGTGAATTCGGCAAACCACGTGGTCAGGGAAATTGGGACGCCTTTCGGACGCCTCCTTGAGGGAGGCGCAGCGTGAACAAACCCATCGTCGGCGTCATCATGCCCGTCAAAGATTGCGGCCAGTGGCTCATGCCTGCGGTCCGCAGCATCGTGGGACAGACCATGCCCGACTGGGAGCTGATCCTGGTGGACGACGGTACCACTGACGGCTCTTTGGATGAACCCGCAAGGCTGGCCCAGTCCGATCCCCGCATCCGCATTGTGCGCAGCGATGGTGTGGGAGGAGCCCAGGCGCTGAATTGTGGCGTGGCCCTCAGCACCGCCCCCTGGCTGGCCCGCATGGATGGCGACGATGTCGCCTTGCCAACTCGTTTGGAGCGCCAACTTCTGTTTGTCGAGAAGGCCCCGGAATTGGGCATGGTGGGTGCCTGGGCTCAGGTCTTGATTCAAGACCGCCTGACCGATGTGACCATGCAAACGCCCACGGGTCCCTCTCAGTTGCGGCGCAAAATGCTTGACCAGGCCGCCATGATCAGTCCCACGTTCCTGTTTCGACGAAAGGCCTGGGAGAAGGTCTGGGGATTTCGATCCTGGATGATGCTGACCGA
>CAYTWV010000589.1:0-3019 GCA_964442235.1 uncultured Myxococcales bacterium
CCCGGTCCAGCGTGATAAATCGACACTCTTCGGTAGTGACCACGGTAGCGGAACGAACGTTGTTCTCGCCCACCAGCGCCATCTCTCCGAAGAACGAGCCCGGCCCCATGACATCGACAGTCTGTGAGCCCGGTTCCAAGTAGTTTTTGACCACCTGGACTTCGCCGTTGGTTACCACATAGAGCCGGTCCGCCGAATCGCCTTCGCGCACCACCACTTCGCCTGGACCACACTTCTGGCGCCGCAAAGCCGGCCGCATGAATTCCAGGTCATCGTCGGTAAGCGAAGAGAAGAGCGGAATGGCGCGAAGAAGCTTCAAGTTGAAATCTTGGGGAAACATACACGCCTCCTGAGTAGACCTCAGGGAGAGTAGCCCGCCTTGGGCGGCATTTCAAGGATGATTGGATCGGTGCACGGTGAACTCGGTGGGTTCCTGGCTGCAGAAGAACGCGGTCATGATGTCTGCAGCGTCCACATGCAGGTTCATTTTCCGAAATTCCCGGTGCAAATGGGCCAATGCCGAGCGTTCAAGTTGGCGGATGCGCTCGCCGGTGTACCCCATCATGGCACCCACTTCTTCGGTGGAGTGTTCGCCCTTGTCCGCTACGTCCAGCGAGCACGACGGGGGAAGCAGCTCCATCTGCCCCGAAGCAAGCAGCGCCAGCACATAGGGCATCCGTTTATGACTGCGCCACAGATGGTGTCTGCAGTCGCACACCAGGCACGGGCGTGGGGCCGACAGACACCCTTTCCGATTCATGGGCAAGCGCCCTGGACGGGCGAGAAGTTCAAGAAGATTCTCGGTGGAATGTTCATTCTGGAAGTGCATGACTTGCCTCCTCGATAGGGTGGACCCCCTGGAGTCCCGTTTCTTGCCTGGTGCCTCGGCGATAAGATCAAACTTGCGATCGTCTGTCAAGCACAAAAGATCCGCGTTTGGGGGGTCCAAGATCGTTTCTTGATCTGAGTGCGATCTGGCTGGTCATTTTCGGGGGCGTTCACCAGGAGGGCCAAACACACACGGGAGCCCATGGTTACTGGCTTTGCGCTCCGTGAGCCCAAGGCCAAACCCACGGCAACATCCGCAACCACCCGATTCCGGATGCACAGATTTTTTTGCAGGGATGTCTCTAAGCGGCAGAAAAATACGGACTGGAGCAAGAGTGCTGGCGTGTAAGAACAGACGACCTAATCTTCGCCGTCCATGTCCTCGCCGGTGCGGGCTTCGACTTCCGCTTCTGCTTTGCCCGCTTCTGCCAGTTCCGCAATCTTCTCCTTCATACGGGAGAACTTACGGTACAGCGAGATGAAGTCCGGGCGATGTGCCAATACTCGCAGGTCGTTGCTGCGCATGGCAAATTTCAGGATCTCGAGTGCGACCGAGACCTCCCCGTACGTGAATGACTGGCTCTTCCGAATTTCGATTTTCCCCATTCGCCCCACCTCGGTCGTCAACTGGGTTGCGAGTATAGGAGATGCCTCCAAGCCCGTCAACGTGTTTCCCTGAGAACCTTCGAACGCGGGGTGCGTACCCGGGAAATTCCGTGTTTTGCTTTGACACGGGCGCAAGCGTGCCTATACAATTCGGGCGTCGAGGGCACCCCTCGATTCCGTTCACTACCGGCCCCGAAAGCCGGAAGGGAAGGTCGAAACGGCGATGGCGCAAGATAAATCCGACATCCTCAAGGCGTTTGAGGAAGAGATGAAGCGAGACGAGGGCACCAGGGCCAAGGGTGGAGCGGGTTCAAGTCCTGCTGCGGCCACTGCAACTTCCCCCGCCGCGACCAGCCCCGCTGCTGCGAAGCCAGCCGCTCCGGCCAAGAATTCCTTGCTGGACGCACTGCTTAGCGACGCCAGGGCTGAGGCTGACCGGGAGATCCAGCAGCACAACCAGCGAGTGCAGCAGCGGGTCGACGGCCAGAAGAAGGCCGAAGAAGAAGAAGAGCGCCGAAAACGACTGCAGTACGAACAGCTCTTCGAAGAAGAAAAGCGAAAGCGCCAGGACGCGATTCGCAAAAAGGAAGATGAGAAGGTCCGCAAGGAGCGGGAAGCGGAACTGGCAGAACAGCGCCGTCTGGAAGCCATCGCCAAGGCAGAAGCGGAAACCAAGGCCCGTCGTGTTCGAATTTATGTGGGCACCGGCATTGCCGCAACGCTTGGTGTTTGTGCCATTCTGGTCTTTGTCGGCGTGATTCCACTTCTTCCCTCGGACAAGCCCGTTGGCCAGAAGCAAGCCATCAAAGATACCGGATATGTTCCCCCCCCCCCGTACAAGAGCATTATCTATCGTCCGGCCAAGGGCGAGGCCCTGTTCGTGGCTTCGGAAAAGCCCAAACGTCCCGAAGGCGAAGGGGCCGGAATCGAAGTGCTCAATGCGGTGAAGGACGCCGGCTTCAGAGTCGATGGTTCCATCCCTGCGGAGACCTCGGGCAATGCACCCGATGGTTTGGTCGGGACTGCAAAAAGTCTGGCTCTGGCCGTGGCCCGTGATTTCAAGGTTGAGAAGGCCCCCGGTCCGGACAACTCCATCAAAATCAAAGACATCTTTAAGTAGGCTGTTGAGTTTGCTTTCGCTGAGCGAATTCGTCCTTCCCACACAGATAGGCCGCCGAAATCGGCGCTACCAAAGCCGCCTGGCAGGCCATGGTCGACGCCAACTCCCGAATCTCCCACTGGGCATGGGCATCCATGCGCAACCGGCAGAAATGATAGAGTTCTCTTAGGTTCATCTTGAGCAGAACCTTGCGGCAGTGACCGTTGGTCATGGCATAACCCACGGTGCTTCCCAAATCGACCGCCAACTCACGAAGCGAATCGGGCAACACCGCTGCCTGCACAAGCGCCGAGGAGAGGCCGGCGGCGGTCAGCGAGGGAGGCACCCGAATCCCCAGCGCCGGATCGTACGGCCCTGCCAACAAACTGGCCAGACGATGTCGCTTCAACTGTCCAAAACAAGCTGCCGAAACCACGGCCTCAAAGGTGAATTCGGCGAATTCCAGCAGTCGGGGCGCCGAATCGT
>CAYTWV010000590.1:0-3016 GCA_964442235.1 uncultured Myxococcales bacterium
ACGCCCTAGCCGTTTGTTTTCGGCCCCGGTGAAGGCCCCACGCTCGTGGCCGAACAGCTCGCTGGCCAGCAGGCCGGCCGGGATTGCGCCACAATTCAGCGCTACCAGCGGTCCCGAAGAGCGTTTTCCCGAACGGTGAATGAAGCTGGCAATGACCTCTTTGCCCGAGCCGCTTTCGCCGGTAATCAGCACCGGCACGTCGGAACGGGCAATGGCCCAGGCATCCTGGAACAACTGCATCATCTCCGGGCTTTGGATGATGATTCCGGTCAGAAGATGCTCGGGAACCGTCAGGGCCTGGCGGGCCGGATTGGCCAACCCCAGGGCGTCTCGGACGGCCACCAGCAACTCTTCCAGGTCCAGCGGTTTGGCCAGATAGTCCACGGCGCCCAGTTTCAATGCCGCCACGGCGTCTCGAACATCGGCATAGGCCGTAATCAGCAAAAACGGCAAATCCGGGTGCAGCGCTCGGGCTTCACGCAACAGTCCCAAACCGTCCAAGCCGGGCATACGCACGTCGCTGACCACCATGGCAGGCGGGGCCGCCCGCAGATGCTCCAGGGCCTCAAGCCCCGACGCTGCCTCTACGGTCTCAAAACCTCCCGCACGCAGCGAACTGCAATAAAGCTCCCGATATCGGGCATCGTCGTCCACAACCAGGATTTGGACCATCAGTCGGTCTCCTTTGGTGAGGCGGGCAGAATGTTGCGGACCGCAGCCGTGGTCCCACGACCCTCTTGGGACGTGAGCACAACGTCCCAGCCCATGGATTCGGCCAAACGCCGAACGATGGTCAGGCCCAGGCCATGACCCTCGGCCCTGCCCGTCACGTAGGGTTTAAATACCTCACCCAGAAGCGCAGTGGGAATGCCCCGGCCGGCGTCTTTGACAAGAAGGGCCAGGGTTCCCTGACTGCGCTCCAGTTCGATACCAATGGTGGCCCCGGGCGAAGATGCTTGGATTGCGTTCAGCAGCAGATTCAGCAGGATTTGCAGCAACATTTCGGGGTCGGCGGTGCCCCAGGTTGGGGGCCAATCGCCTGTGACTTTGACTTGGGCCGCCTCCAGGTCCGCTTCCAGCACGGCCACGGCCCGAGTGATGACCTTCTCCAACGCCACGGGCACCATCTTGGGCTGCCTGACACGGGCAAAGGAGATGAACTCCCCCAGCCTGCTGGTGGCCTGATCCGCCGCGTCGATGATGCGCTCCGCCGAATTTCGAACGCCTGGATCGGCGTGAGGATCTTCAACCAATCGTTGCGCCAGGCCACGGATAACGCCCAGCGGGTTTTTGGTCTCGTGGGCCAGGCCTGCGGCCGCCAGTGAGAGTTCCTCGAGGTGGGTTCGTCGAGTCTGCTCCAGGCGAAGCTGGTTCCCAAGCGCCCGGGAGCGGATGCTCTGCAGCCAGGCCACGGTCAATGCCAGAATCGCCGCCAGCGCAATGGCAAATCGGATAAACATGCTGCGCAGTTCGGCCTCTTTGAAGGGCGCCGGAAGTTCCTTGGCCAATCCCAGCCACAGCACAGGGGGCGTGGCACTTCCCATGTGCGGCTGCATGCCCAGGGACGGGGCAGGTCCTACAAGATTTGGAGGGGCCGGGCCCGGCTCCATGGGCATCGCGCCCGCCGGAGCGGCATCCACGGCCGGAGCTTTGACCTGCTCTTCCAACGGACGCCAAAACCAGTACGCATCCCCGGTCACATGCTCGCCCAACGAGGAGGTCACGTCACAGTCCACGCACTGCGTTGTGCCCGCAAGCAGCCGTGCCTGACCGGGAACCACCACGCTGGCCCCACGTAACTGCGGCGTGGTGGCGACCAGGGCCTCTATCAACTTCAGCCCCTCTTCGGCCCGATTGGATTCGGGATCCATACGCTCCCACTGGGCTCGTAAAGAGTGGTACAAACCGTCGGCGAACTGGCGCATCTCTGCCTGGCGAAATTCGTGCAGACGCTCGACGTCACGCCAGGCCCACAGACCGAGCAACAGCAGCAGAATGCCCGCTGTAACAAAGGGCGCTACCACACGCTTTCGCCGCTCTGCCACCATTGTGCACACCCCCCTCAAGAGAGACCCATTAAGCAGGATTCGTGCCGAGAAGGCCAGAGTTGAGGACTAGGGAGGGTGCGGATCCCGAAACGGGGAGCAACGGTAAGGGTGACCGCCTCGGCTAAGTGACTCGTCTTTCTGTCCTCTTACGCCCGGATCGAGGCAGCGACGGCTTCCGAAGTTGCTTAACTGCCTTCTCGGCCTAGACAGAGGGCTTCCTGCGACGAGCAGCGACCTTCGCTTTGATGGCGTTGGGCCTTCTGCGCATTGGGAGCACGGCAACGACCAACGCCGTCTTGTCATTGAGCTCATAGTAGATTGCATAAGGGAAACGACGCGATAACATCCGAAAGAATCCGAAGTGACTGATGTGCACACCGGCGTACACTATTAGTGACCCTATGTCTGAGATCAGGCAATCCCAAAAGTAGTTACCCAGCCCAAGTGACCGTCGGTCGTAGAAGGCCTTACCCTCGACCATGTCGGCCACTGCATTCCGAGAGATAAGCACATGGTCGGCTCTCATGCCTTCTTCAAAGCCCTAAGCTCATCCAGAGTAATGAACGTAGCTTCACCCTTCACCATGGCTTGCCCGCGCTCGGCGAGGACGGACTCGTGCCAGGGGGGCGACTGGATGACGCCATCCTCCCTTGAGAATGACTCCCAAATCTCTTCCATGAGTTCCAGCCTCTCCTGAGCAGTCATCTTCGTTACATCTGCCTTCATCACGATGCTGGCTCCCACAGGTGGTGCAGTTTCGGCGAATTTCGGCAGCCGGGTTCGCCCCGACTGCCAACCCATTCTACCCCACCGATCTCATCGGGTGAACAGATTTCTCCGGCGCCGCTCCCTATCGTTGATGCGGGCCTGAGTAGGCCTGCTTTGAACCGAGTTTTTGGATGTGACAGGCGGGGACGGAGTGGCGTGCGACCGCACGTGTGGCTCAAAACACGTCGGGGCCCACGTCC
>CAYTWV010000591.1:0-3009 GCA_964442235.1 uncultured Myxococcales bacterium
AGCGGAACTGCACGCCCCAAAGGCCAGGATCATCCCAGAAACGGCAAACAACACTCTTGTTTTCATGCCCACCTCACAGAAGCGATTCCATCTCCGAACTGATGCGATCCATCACGCCAAACGCATGCTGATATGCTGCCGGCTGACTCAGATCCACACCGGTCAGCGCCAGCAGTTCCACAGGAGACTTAGAGCCGCCCGCTTCCAGCATCTTTAAATAGCCCGCCAGCACCCGGGCGTCGCCCCCGGCAATCTTGTCCGCAATGGTGGTCGCCGCGACATAGCTTGTAGTATATTGGAACATGTAAAAATTATAGTAGAAATGCGGGATGAATGCCCATTCGACCTGGTAGATGTCCTCTATGGTCGTCACGCCTTGAGCATGACCATAGTACTCCTTGAGCAGGTCCAGGTAGAGGCTGTTCAGAGTCTTGGCCGTAGTCGGTTCACCGGCTTCCACCAGGGCATGAACCGCCAACTCGAACTCGGCCAGCATAGCCTGCCGAAAGACCGTGGTCCGGAAATTCTCCAACGACTGAGTCAGCAGGTACTTCCGGAACATGGCCGTCTCTTCTTTGCCCAGAAGGTGCAGACGCAGAAGATTTTCGTTCACCGTTGACGCCACTTCGGCCACAAACGTGGGGTAGTGTGCCTTTGCGTAGGGCTGCGCCTTGTTACTGAACCACGAGTGCAGGGCATGCCCGAACTCGTGCGCCAGCGTGCTCATGCTGGAGTAGTCTTCGGTATAGTTCATCAACACATAGGGGTGGACATCATAGGCTTCACCGGAACTGTAGGCGCCCGACCGCTTTCCAGGGGTCGGATAGACGTCCGTCCAGTTGCCGAACAGCCCCTGTCGCAGTGCCGCACAATAATCCGTACCCAGCGGAGAGAGTGCATCGACCACTGCGACCACGGCCTCTTCGTAAGGAATTCGCCGAGGGGCCTCGGCAGAGACCGACGCATACTGGTCGTGGTAGCGCAGGTCTGAGACGCCCAGCGCCTTCTTGCGTACGGCCAGATACTTCCACAGCGAGCCCAGTCCTTTGCGCACCTGGGTGATCATGCTTCGGTAGATGGCGGTCGGGACCTCGGTGGTGTCCAGCGAGGCCTCCAAATCCGTGGCGTAACCGCGAGCCCGGGCATAAAACCGATCCCCGTGGATCTTAGAGCCTAACAAGCCGGCAAACGTCTCCTGGTACTTGCTGTACGAGCGCCAGAAGCCGTGGAACACCTGCTCCCGGTCCCCACGGGCGGGCAAACTGCGCAACGCCGTGTATGCCGATGGAGTTAATTGATGGGTGCATCCGTCCGAGAGGGTCACCTGGGGATAATCGAAGTTCACGGTGACCAGTGTTTGGAACACATCATACGGTGCCTGAGCCATGTCGCCGGACTGTGCCAGCACCCGTTCGGCCTCGACTCCCAACGTATGGCCCCGGCGACGCAAAACGTGTCGCAGAAACTCGGAAAACTCTCCCAGAGAGGGAAGCTGAATCCACTTGCTGAGGGTCTCTTGAGGCAGCGCCAACAGCTCTGGATGCATGTAGGCCATGGCCGCATCCAGACGGGTCGAGAGCTGTCCAACCCGATCGTACATCTGCTGCGCCTCGCTGTGGCGCATGTCCTGGTGGTACAAGCGGCTGGCGTATGAGGACATCCGGCCCAGCCTGCGAAGCACTTCAAAGCGGAACTTCAGCGTCTCGCCCAATGCGTCCGCAGAATCCCCCATGTGCCCGCGGAACACCCCAAGCAGCTCCTCGGCCTCGTTTAGCCAGGTCCACTCGGTTTCCAGCGCCTCTTGTGTGGAATACAGGTCCTCCAGATTCCACCGATGTGCTTCCGGAACCTGCTCTCGTTCTCGTACCAAGCTGGCCATTCCACCCTCCAACTGAGCCATGCTTACCACGTTGTGGACCAGGATGCCACGCCAGATAGCAGACGGACCTTGCCCGATGTTGACGAGCGGCCTCTACCGGTTGTAGCCTGCGTCCCGTTCCCGGGTTCTGACAGGAGTGTTATCATGTCCAGCAAACCTTCCGATTCCGCAGCTACCGGTGCCCCTTTTGTCGGGCGCCTGGACCCGAACCTTCCGCCGCCAGCAGACTTTGAGCCCGGCATCCGGCGTGCACCCGACCGCGGCTATACCCTCAATCCGCAGCAGACCGTCCTGGCGCTGGAAAACGCACTTCGTTATGTCCCGCCGGAACTCCATTCGACGCTGGCCCCGGAGTTCCTGCAGGAATTGCGCACTCGCGGCCGCATCTATGCATACCGCTTTCGACCCCAGGGCCGAATCTTTGGGAAGCCGGTTCACGAATACGAGGGGAAGTGCCTGGAAGGAAAGGCTTTCCAGCTCATGATCGACAACAACCTGGACTTCGACATCGCCCTCTACCCCTACGAATTGGTCACCTACGGCGAGACAGGCCAGGTGTGTCAGAACTGGCTGCAATACCAGTTGCTGCGCAAATACCTGCAGAATCTGACTCACGAGACCACGCTGGTGGTAGAGTCCGGGCATCCGTTGGGGCTGTTCCCGTCACACCCGGGGGCACCTCGAGTGATCCTGACCAACGGCATGATGATCGGCATGTTCGATAACCCCTCGGAGTTTCACCACGCAGCTCAGTTGGGGGTGGCAAACTACGGTCAGATGACTGCGGGCGGCTGGATGTACATCGGGCCGCAGGGCATCGTGCACGGAACCTTCAATACGTTGCTAAATGCCGGTCGTCTACGTTTGGGGCTTACGGGCGAGCAGGATCTGGCGGGAAAGTTATTTGTCTCGTCGGGGCTTGGAGGGATGTCCGGTGCGCAGCCCAAGGCCGCCGAGATTGCCGGCGCCGTTGCGATTGTCGCAGAAGTGGACGCCAGCCGAATTCAGACCCGCCATTCTCAAGGCTGGGTCGGCAAGGTCTCTGATTCCCCGGCCCAATGTGCTGCCTGGGCTTCTCAGGCCCAGGCCCAGGGGATTCCGCTTTCTATTGCCTACCACGGCAACATCGT
>CAYTWV010000592.1:0-3004 GCA_964442235.1 uncultured Myxococcales bacterium
CACCCGATTCCGGAGTCTCGTCTTCGGCACAGCCGGCAACCATCCCACACAACAGCATGGCAGAAAGGCTATATCGTATCATCTTGTTCATGGTCTGTTCCTCCCTACCTGGCGCTATTCGTAGAACACGCCGTCGTTTTCTGCTGCCGACGGGCTGATGGAGAGCCGCAGGGGGCCCACGTCATAAGCCGGGTCCGAACCGCCCACCGCCGCCGCTGTGACGCCAATGATGGTCACCGTGGCCGCACCTACTGCTGTCCAGAACCACCAGGTCGCATAAAATGGCGTGACTTCATCGTCGCCCTTGGGTTCTTCCGTGGGAACCTCGGGATCCTTCTTCTCGGGGTCCTTGCCGTCGGTGACGGGCTTGTCGACGGGCTTGTCAACGGGCACCACCACCACCTTCTTGGGCACGGGCTTCAGCACGGCCGAGACGGCTACGGGCTTATCGTCTGCAACGACCTTGATCTTATCTTCCCAGATCATAAACGTTTCTTTTTTGATGGTCACCGTGTACTCGCCGGGCTTCAACTCAAGCGTCAGCGGAGTCTCGCCGGCCTTGGTGCCGTTGACCAGCACTTCGGCCTTGTCCGTGTTGGCCGTAATGGTCACTTTGGCTACCTTGGGCTTCTCGACCGGGACCTCGCCAAACAGGGCAATCAGGCCCTTGCCGGTCACATCGGCCTTCGCCTCGGCCTTTCCTGCCGTGGACTCGTATTTCTGGATGGTCTTGGCCGTGGCCGACTCGACCGTCAGCATCAGGACCTTCCCCTTCTCCACTTTTACATACACGCACAACTCGGCCTTCTGCTTCGCACCAATCTTGGCGACGCATTCGGCATCCATGTCCAGGCACTCAAATTCGACCATCTCGTCCAAGAGGTCGATTTTGGGCGTCTCCATGACCTTGAATTTTTTGTATTTTGCTAAAGCACCGCGTAATTCGGTCACGATGCTCGCCCTTTCGGCAGCGGGTAAGTCATCCCCGTCCACGGGTAACACCATCACATACGGCGACGGATCCGGCTGCGCCAGCACAGGGCAAGGAATCGCCATGGCCAGAAGCCAGCCCACGAATACTGTTGTGGCTATGCCTCTCATCTCCAACACCCCCTTTGGGTACATTCGGCTGGAACAGAACTCAGCCCTTGTTGCGCTGCGAGTCTATGGTCGCACGTGCGGGCATGTCAATATCATTCTGGCCCGCGTACAAGGCTCTTTTGCGGCCTCCCCCCCGCTTCCCGTCGATGTCCCCGCGTTTGACAGCGTCCCCGCCTTGGTCTAGATTCGCCAAGACTGCATGGAGCCCGACGGAACACATGGAACTGCTTCGCATCAGCGACACCCTCAAGTTGGTCCCCGCACAGTCCAGCGGGCGCTATCCCTATGCCCTTGCCATCTATGTTGACGCGGAGCGCAAGATCCTCATCGATGTGGGCATGGGACCCAAACTCATGGCGGCCTTTACGGAGCAGTTCAAGGTCGATATCGTCCTGCTCTCGCATACCCACGTGGCCCATCTGGCAGGCCTGGGATCGCTGGATTCCAAGGTCCCGGTCTTTGCCCCCAAAGAGGGGTCCGCAACTTCCGGAAGACTGGATGCCCTGGCCGAGCGTTTTATCGATGACCCCGCCGTTAGAAATGTTTACAAAGGCCTCGCCAGGCAGGTGCAAGGCTATCGCGACGCCTATTTCTCGCACTCCTATGACGGCCGCAGCGCCTTTGACCTGGGCTCCGTTCGCCTGGTCGCCCTGCATACCCCCGGGCACACCATGGACCATTACTGTTTTTTCGACGATATCTCGGGCACCATGCTGCTGTTCGATATCGATTTGGATCCCTTTGGTCCCCGCTATGGAAACCCCGAATCCGACATCGCCAAGTTCGAAGCCTCCATCGGCCTGGTGCGCTCCTACAACCCTGAAGTTGCGGTCTCTTCTCACTTCGGAGTGCTGCGCAAGGATGTGGACCGCCACCTGGAGAACTTCCAGAACCAGTTCTCGATCCGGGACGAAATGGTCTTCAAAGCCCTGGTACAGCCCATCACTCTGGATGCGCTGGCCGAAACGGGCCTGCTGCTTGCACCCCATGCCCCTGTCTTGAAGCCGCTCTTTTCGTATTGGCAAAAGCAGATGCTGCTGAAACACCTGGACAGGCTGCTGGAGCGTCGGGAAATCCGCAGAAACGGGAAAGAGTACTTTAAGGCATAACAAGATCTAAAGTAACCCAAGTTGTGCTATAACAGGTTCGATATGGTCGGCGAGCCTACTTCGCCAAGGCTTCGTAGGCCGAGGCGCACCCTCGACTTCGCTCGGGCCAGGCCCCTGGGCAAGGCGGCCTGCTGGGCGGGAGCCCCTCGACAAGCTCGGGGCAGGCAACGCAGCCCAACGGCCCGCCTTGAGCGTAGTCGAAAGGGATGATCGACGGCCAGAGCGGACCTGTTACGCTATTTTGTAGGGAGTCAGCCACTCGGCATAGTCGTGGCAGCGGCCTCGCAGGATGTCGAAGAAGCGGGCCTGCACGTTCTTGGTCACGGGCCCGGGAAGCCCGCTTCCGATGGGACGATTGTCAATCTCGGTCACGGGGGTGACCTCGGCGGCCGTCCCACACATAAAAATCTCGTCGGCGATATACATCTCGTCCCGGGTGAACAGGGTCGGCTTGACCTGATACCCCAGATCCCGTGCCAGGCGAATGACGCTGTCTCGCGTGATGCCACCCAGGATAGCCGACGAATAGGGCGGCGTTTTGATCACGCCGTTTTTCACCAGGAACATGTTCTCTCCCGATGCCTCGGCCACATACCCTGCAGTGTCCAGCATGATGGCCTCGTCGTACCCAGCCGCCTTTGCGGCCTGCTTGGCCATGATCGAGTTGACGTACTGGCCTATGATTTTGCCTTTCGACATGCCGGCGTTGACATGATTCCGGTTGAAGGACGAGACGTGGGCCCGGATGCCCTTGGCCAGAGCCGCCTCTCCCAAATAGGCCCCCCAGCGCCACG
>CAYTWV010000593.1:0-2992 GCA_964442235.1 uncultured Myxococcales bacterium
CCTGTCGCCTGCGGCGCTGACCCTGGTTTCCTTTCGCAGCGATGGCACTCCCGATGAATCGATGCAGGTTCCGTTGCCGTGTGAGGAGGGCAGGGTACCCGAACTGTTGGCGGGTCCCAGCGCTGTTTGGGTTTCGTGCGGGGGCCAAAACTGGCTTCAGGCGGGGGAAATCACCCAGGTCTGGCAGTGGGAGGAGGGCGAATCCAAGGCTCCGCTAAGTTTGTGTGGCGAGCAGTGGGCCCTGCGAACTTTGGCCACAGGGCTGCAGATTCATCAACGGTCGACGGACCAGACCTACTCCTTGCCCCTGTGGGTCCAAGAACTGCCGCCCGAACTGGGGACGGTTTGTGATGGAACGACCGGGTTTGCGTACGTTCCAGTCAATGCGGGAGAAGGCCTGGCCGTGGTCGATTTGGCCCAGGGAACGGTTCAAGGCGAGTTGGGGGCCCAGGAATTGGGTGGGCCTATCGCTGGCCTTGCGTTGGGCAGTGCGGGTCAATTGTGGGTGCTGCTTGTGGACGGAACGGTCTCGAAGTGGGAGCCAGCGGGACCGGGCGAGATTCCCGCACGAAGTTGGGTGGGGTCCGCATGGGGAAAACCCAGGCCCTTGCCCGGGACGTTCGGTGTTTCCGACGATACGGCCTGGTATCTCGGAGAAGGGCACCTGTTGGTCAAGGCCGCCTGCGATGACACGGTGACGGTTGCCGACGTGCAAGAGCCCGACTTGACGGCGTACCTGCCGCTGCGGGGCAAGGATGCCATTCACCTGGCGGTTTCGCCTTCGGGTCTGCGGCTGACGGTCGAATTTGCTGCTTGGGATCCGGTCTGGCCTGGTGCCCAGGGCATCTCGACGCTTCAACGTGAAGTTAAGTGTATGGATTCGGCTTGGGCCCAGCCCACAGGGGACGGCGTTTTTGCCTATCGCTGCGATGGGCAGATCGTTTTGCTGGCGACCCCTTCGCCGGGTCGGGATGGGGTCTGGCTGGGGAAGAATGGGCCCGGGGCCACCCGTTGTGGCCATCATGGTCCATAGGGGTGTGGTGGAACTGGCGGGTCGGTTTTGCACGACGCTCACGGCGTCGTCTACACGCCTCACCCAAACGAGTTGCATGAGTGTTTGCGGCCTCCCCCCGAGGCCGGAGCGGCGGTGGTTGTCCCCCCGGTTCGCACGGCAAATCGAGAGAGCAGGCGAGCCACTTTGCTGGAGTGGCATTTGGGGCACTCGGGCACCTGGGCGCTCGACGTGACCAGTTCTTCAAATACGTGACCACACGCATCACATCGGAAATCAAACATCGGCATGGGCTACCTCCCTGGACCTCGCTGGTGCGAGACGGCCCTAAGATAAGCAGACCGGCCCCTGAGGCAAGGGCGCTTTCGGTCTGTGGTGGTTGAAGATGGCCTGGAATGCGTTATAGTGGTGCGCCTGGGGTGGGCATGACAGAACGAACCGACATACCGCTTCTGGAGAGTGTACTACGGGAGGAGAAGACCCATCGCCTTGGGCTCAGTTCGGCCGAGTCGGGGCGGGTAATAACTCTGGAAACCGTGGTGGGCGACGTGGACGAGCCCTTTCCCTCGGAAACCACGGCGGATATAGAGTGGTTCCCCAAGCGCTGGGGCGGGCGGATTCTTGACGGGGTCGTCCTGTTTGGCATGCAGAGTGTGGAGGGCGAACCCTTAGCCGTGCTCTTCAAGCGCACTCAGGCCACTGCGCTGCAGCGACGTGCCTGGTTGCTGCAGGTCGTCAGGACCATGGCCCAAGTCCACGCCTCGGGGGCCGCCTACGGATTATGCCATCCCCATTTCCTGCTGGCGGGCAGCGGCGGTCGAATTCTATTTCCCGAGCCCCTGACGGCGTGGTCCTTGTTGCATGCGGGCGTGTCCGCCAGCGGCGGAGGCAGGCTTGGGGCGTTCCAGGGACTTGTGGAGCCCTGGTATGTGGCCCCCGAATGGGTACGAAGTGGCACCAGACCCACGCTGGCCTCCGACGTCTTCCAGCTTTGCGCCATGTTGGCCCACGATACTTTGGGCGAGTCGCCTTATGGAAAGGGACTGACTCTGGAGGTGGCCAATCGGGTCATTTCGGGGAACCCGGCAGCGTTGCTGAAGGCGAAAGGGAGTTTCTCTTCGTATTGGAGCGAAGTGCTTTTGCGTGGGTTGCGGCCGGATCCAAGCGCACGGTTTGCCAATGCCGGGGCCTTGCTTGAGGCCTTGCTGGCCACGCCTGAAGCGGACTCCGCCGGGGGGGGTCCCTTTGAAGACGCGGAATCCAAGCCCTATTGGCACTGGTTCCAGGCGGTTCCCGCTGCCAAGAGCACGTTTTGTGCCCCGGCACAGCAAAGCCAGCAGGTGGCCGAGGGGCGCCTGCTGATAGAGCAATTACAGCGTTTGAAAGTGGAGCGGGTGCGTTCGGGCACGCTTTGGTCCGAAAACAAATGGGGAAGGTGGGTTCTTGGCGGCGTGTTGGCTATCGCTGCGGCCGTTGGTTTGTGGGTGGCCCCGGAGTTGGCCCACTCTACCAAGCCGTACGAAGGAACTGTTACCGAAGGGGACGTGACCATTACACATCGGTCCGCAACCCAAAGGGATTCCGATGGCTCCAAGCCAGGTCTTAGCGAGGCAACTCTGGTCAATTCGCTGCCAGGGCGTGTCTCTAAACAATTGGTGTTGCTGGGCGTGCCTTTGGATGGCGAGTTGGCTTTTGAGCCGCCTGTGCTGCCTCCCTATCGAGTACGGGTCAGATCCGCTTCAGGGCAGGAGTCGCTGCTGGAGTTTGCAAGTCGCGACCGACTAAGTCGTGTGATCCTGGTGGGGGCCAAGACGCCTCAGGCACCCGCTTGGTACACTGTTTTGTATGATGCGTCGGGGGAACCCAAAGCCCTGATGCCCTTTGATCCGCTGGGGTACTCCCTGCCTCTGCTGGCCTTGCCCGAGGCGGCCATGGCCCCTCCGGCGACCCCGAACACACCCGCCCCCTGAACGGCGGTAC
>CAYTWV010000594.1:0-2981 GCA_964442235.1 uncultured Myxococcales bacterium
GCAGTGTCAATAACCCGACGGTCTTCAGGAGCCGCGGACCTCGTGGTCTCCAACCCAGCCCTGGCGTTCTGCCTCGCGTCCAACTGGGTCTTCCACCGTCCCGCGGTGCAGCGTCCCCTGCGCGCGGCGCGCTCCCTCCTGCGTCACAAGCAGCGCTACATCGCCGAATGGCTCGGGTTCCCGGGAACGGAGGCTGCCGTACGCGTCCTGCGCAAGGTTCAGCCCGAAGCCTGCGAGGTCAGTCCCCTGCTGCGGCTTCGGGAGTTGATGCGCAAGCCCAAGATCCTGAAGCACCTCGGACACTTCCCCCCGCTCGATCATCTCGGACTGCGGTTGGTCGCATGCCCCAAACCTTACGGTTGGGCGACGCCCTCCCTCCTAGTCGAGGTTCAGGTAGATTCTCAAACGGTGATCCGTTGCGGTCGATTGCTCGAGGACATGCTGGAGATGCGGCAACTGCTCGGGGAGACTCGCCCACCCCACCCCCTCCGCTCGATGAAGCAACTCCAGGGGCTTCATGACGACCTGATGACCCGTCTGAATCATGCGAAGATCCCATGGAAGGTCTCCCCGCCATTCCCTCCGCCACCTTTGCCTGGGACCGCAGAGATTGTTCCTCTCGTCTCCGCCAAGGACTTGGCCGAGGAAGGATGGCAGCAGCGCAACTGCGTGGCGGCCTACGCCTCCCGCGTCTGCGGCGGCCGCTGCTACATCTACCGCGTCCTCGCCCCCGAGCGGGCAACCCTCGCTCTCATCCTCCGAAAAGATGGGTGGCGGCTCGGAGAGTTGGAGGCCTGCTCAAACCGAGACGTTTCCCAAGATACGGAACTCCTCGTGAAGGCGTGGCTGGCCCGAGCACCGAAACTCAACGGCGCGTCCCGGCGTTGACCTCCCGACACGGTACATCCAGCATCCCCGAGTGGTCACCGACTGGAAACGTCTATGGGAGCGCGTCATCGCTGATTTCTCTTGTGATGAGGAGTCCATCCATGGCCCAGCGCACTGGCGGCTTGTCGAACGCAACGGGCTCTTTCTGGCGGAGCACACAGGCGCGGACATCGAGGTCGTTCGCCTTTTTGCGGTTCTCCACGACTCCTGCCGCAAGAATGATGGCGAGGACACGGCTCATGGGAAGCGTGCCTCCGAATACGCCGCGACCCTGCGAGGGGAACTCTTCGAGTTGCCCGACGCTGCATACGGACTGCTCCAGGAAGCCTGCCACCATCACACTGGCGCTCGACTCAGCCCCGACCCAACGATCGGAACTTGCTGGGATGCCGACCGTCTTGACCTCGGGCGCGTGGGGATCGAACCCTCCGTCGACTACATGAGCACGGAGATAGGATGTCAGATCGCCACCAAGGGTTGGCCCCCGGACATGCCACACGAGACCTGACTACCGAATCTGGAACGCTCCCATTCGGCAAAACGAGATGAAGGTCTTGAGGTGGCGCAGATCATGGGGGCAGGCGAAAAACTCGTGCGGGTCCTTGTTCTCTTCGGGTTCAGGAGCTTTCTTCCGCGCCTTCTTCGAAGGAGCACCAGACAGAACCGCATCAAAGACAGCGAGGCGTGGCTTGGCGGCACGTTTCACCTTGATGTAGGGAAGGCTCCGTTTCAGGGCGCGGGCCAGCGCCTGGGCATCTCGCCTTGTGACGACTTCGGCGTCGTTTGAAACGTATTTGCCCCTCCCCTTGTCCCAGCCCGGCAGAATCCCCGACCAGACGACATTTCCCTCTTTGTCCCAGCGGCAGGTCCCCTTTCTCGTTCTTGTCCCCGATGGGTTCCACCCATGCTGCATGGCCAGTTCGAGCACCCTGAACCACCCCGTCATGCTCCAGTCGTATTCGTAAAACTTTTCGTTGATCAAATACATTCCCATGGGAGTTCCTTTTGATCCCATTCTCCTCCACGCGCCCTCGTATTCTCAGGGCAATCATTGGGGACAATGCCTGCCCCTCGGGTCCGACAGCGGCACCTTGCCGACCACCTTTAGGAACCCCTCGATGGCGGTACGGAGGCGGGTGAGGTCGCGCTTTGCGTCGGCGACGAGGGCGTCGTCCTCCTTGCCGTGGGAGAGGGCGTGATCGGGATTGCGGAGCGAATCGAGTTCCCCGAGGGCCTCCCCCAGCCTCTCCTTGAGGGCCTCGGAGAGGAGATGATACTTCGTTCGAATCGAGACGAGATCGTGGGGCATGTTCGAGGAAGCATACAGAGCGAAGTCCCAGTCCTTCTGACGGAGATGGTGCTCGGCAATCCCCTGCCAAACCATTGCGACCTCGAACGCCCCTTGGAAAGCTTCCAAACGCGGCATGATGAACCAGATCAGTCTCTGTGCTTCTTCCGCCATTCGGTGGTGACCGTAGGTGGCCAAGCAGAAGTAGAAGTCTGATGCGTCCTTGGGGCAGAGAGTGGCCAAGGGCAGGGCCTCATCCAAACGGTTCGTCGAGTAGCGGAATGCGAGCATGAGGTCGCGGGCGTGGCGCTGCGCGCGGACGGACATTCGCTTCCATGCGTCCTCAATCGGCCGTTGCCAATCCTTGAGGTCATCGGCCATCGCAAGGGTCGCCTGAACGGTCAGTGAGAACGCCTCGCCGACGAGTCGCTTGCGGGACAGTACCCGTCGGGCGACCCGCAAGGCGGCAGGACGGTCGCCGAGTTCCTTGAACCCTTCCATTTCCAAAACTTCGAGGTCGGTTCGACCAGTCACGGCACCACAATGGCGCGAGCCTGCTCTTGAGAGTGTTTTCATGCTCCCATTCTCCCCCGTCCGCCCGGACAATTTCAGGGCGAACAATGGGGACATTCGGGTTCCCCGATCCGCTCGATCCGAAATGTTCTTGGCTCGGAAACTTTCAGGATGCGCTCGGCTTTCCGCAGGACCGCGACGACCTGTTGGGCAAGGTCCTCGGTCATTTCGAGGGCCTCGGCACGATCCCGGCTCCATCGGGGATCGATTGGGTCTGCGTCAGTCCGAAGGC
>CAYTWV010000595.1:0-2732 GCA_964442235.1 uncultured Myxococcales bacterium
GTATCGGCGTGAGGGGAAGGAGTTGTATCGGCGGGTCGAGGTGGGATTTGTGACGGCGGCGTTGGGTGGCCGGTTGAAGTTGGAGTTGCTGGATGGGCCATTGGAGGTGGAGATCCATGCGGGGACGCAGCCAGGCACGGTGCTTCAGGTAGCCAAGCGTGGGGTCGCCGATCCGTCCACGGGGAAGCGAGGCCCGCTGAGTCTTGAGGTAGTCGTGAGGATTCCGGCGAAACTGAGTCGTGAGCAGCGCAAATCGCTGGAGCAGCTTCGGCCCTTGTTTGAAGAGTAGCCTCCCGAGGCTGGTTCGAAACGTCTAACGCCTGTTCAGGGTAAGTTCTTCGATAGTTCAGGATTTGGTGCTGGGCACCATGTCGATGACGTTGTCGCCGTGCCCATGCAGGCGGCGCAGGACTTCGCTGACCTGGCGGTCCTTATAGAGGACGTGAGCGGCGGGGCCTGACTCGTTGAGGAGATAGCTACTGCGGTCGAAGATTTGGAATTCGGTGGAGACAAAGACCACATGACCAAACCGTCCCAGCAAGGTGGGGTCGTGAGCCTGGACGAGGTCATCCACCCGAATGGGGATTTCAGCGCAGAAGTTGATCACTCGAAAATCGCGGTGAGTGAAGCGATTGAAGGCGGCGCGACCCGAGAGTTCGGGGCCCTGGACCTCATAGGCGAAGGCTTCTTTGAAGAGATTGGGGAAGGTGTCGATGGTATTGGTGGATTCGCCGGGAATGACATAGGTGTAGGGGACCAGGTTGCGCATCAGGAAGTAGAGCACGGGCAAGATATCGCGCTGTCTGGAGGTCACCAGTCGAAAGCGAATTCGGTCGAAGACCTGAGTGGACATGGAGCTTTTGCGGGCCAGCAGCTTGGTGATGAGGCTATGGTCTGTTTTTCGAGACGGCGTGAACTCGTGGAGTTCGAAGCCGACGGCGTACATCTTATTGACCACATCCATCACTCGCCGATCCAGGCGCAGGAAGAGGTCTTTTTCGCTGTGAGGCATATGGAAGGCCAACTCGCCGGCTTCAAGGTGGTAGACGACAAGCATGACTTTGAGGGTCAGGCAGGCGATGCGGGCGTGGGCATTATCCGAGGAGGCATAGAGGAAGAGGTCGTGGATTTGATTGGGCTGAGCGACCTGGGTCGGGAGGCGCAGATTAAGGACGTTTCGAATGTATCGCACGGCACTGAGATGGATTTCGTTCAGACGGGCCATATCTTCGGGTTTTGCGGGGTCGAACTGGCAGACGCGAAGGAAGTCGTTGATTGCGGGCAGACTGCGATAGTGCAGTTTAGGCCAGTCAATGACGGAGTCACCCTGGAGGATGGTGAGCATCTCACGGACGTCGGCTCCCTGGATGGTCCGGGCACCAAGCAGGTGCTGAAGGGACGCCGAGAGGTTGACCAGGGTGTCATCCATGATCGCGGTACTGCGTCCTCCGTGCGGAAAGTGGCGGGACTATAGGCGAACTGGCGAAGGGAAGCAAGAGATAATTGAGTAGTATTGCGGGGTTATGAAGGGGTGGAGTGGAAGGTGAGGGAGTTGAGGCCGCTGGTGAGGGCGGTTGACAACGTGGTTTGGGGAAATATTTTGCTGAGTGGGCTGTTCGGCGGTTGCGGAGAGCGGGTGGGACGTCGGCTGAAGGAGAGGGAAAACATGAGTGGCGTGGGTCAGAGTATCAAGACGGTGGTTCTGCTTGGGGCGTTGACGGGCCTGTTGATGGCCATAGGCGGGTTGGTTGGCGGCAACGTGGGAATGACGGTGGCGTTGGGAGTGTCGCTGCTGATGAATATGGGCGCATGGTGGTTTTCGGATCGAATGGTCATTGCGATGACTCGTGCGCGTCCGGTTACGGAAGCCGAGGCGCCGCGATTGCACCGAATGGTAGAGGAGTTATCGCGGAATGCGGGGATTCCCAAACCTCGGGTGTACGTGGTTCCGGATCGCACGCCCAATGCGTTTGCGACGGGCCGAGGGCCGGGGCATGCGGTAGTGGCGGTGACACAGGGGTTGCAGGAGTTGTTATCGGAACGGGAGATTCGTGGGGTGCTGGCGCATGAGCTGGCGCACATTCAGAATCGAGACATTCTGGTGAGCAGCGTGGCGGCCGCCATAGCTGGGGCGGTGATGTGGCTGGCGAACATGGCACAGTGGGCCATGCTGTTTGGGGGGGTTGGTCGTGGTGACGACGAAGAGGGGCCCAATCCGTTAGTGTTGTTGGTGACTGCGATTCTGGCGCCTTTGGCTGCGACGGTGATCCAGATGGCCATCAGTAGAAGCAGGGAATACAAAGCGGATAGTCGCGGGGCCGAGATCAGCCGAGATCCGGGGGCATTGGCGGATGCGTTGGCCCGCCTGGATGCGGGGGTACATCGTCGTCCGTCGCAGAATGGCTCGGCAGCGACGGTGCATTGTATAGTGAACAGCTTCTCGGGGCGGTCGATGTTACGTCTCTTCTCGACTCACCCGCCCATTGAGGATAGAATCGCCCGGCTTCGCGAAATGGTGCGAGCGGGAAGGATTCGTGGCGCTTAGTCAATTGGTAGGACAAGAGAGGGCATTACGGGTGCTGCAGCGGGCACTTGAGAGCGGTCGTCTGCCCGGGGCCTATCTATTTGCGGGTCCATCGGGCGTGGGGAAGTGGTTTGCGGCGCTGCAGTTCATCAAGGCGGTCAATTGCCGCTCCGGTACAGGGGATGCGTGTGATTCCTGTCAGAGTTGT
>CAYTWV010000595.1:2760-2971 GCA_964442235.1 uncultured Myxococcales bacterium
GGATCTGTTGATTCCGGAGTCTCGGGGCGGAAAGATTCTGAAGGGAAGCGGCACGGCGGAAAAGACGGGCAATTCGTTATCGGAGCTGCTTCCGAGATTGCATTACCGCCCCATGATGGGGCGTCACAAGTTCATGGTGATCGAGCCGGCGGACGGGCTGATAGAAGAGGCGGCGAACATGCTGCTGAAGACGTTGGAAGAGCCGCCGCCG
>CAYTWV010000596.1:0-2968 GCA_964442235.1 uncultured Myxococcales bacterium
GAAGCCCCTGTGTGACAAACATCTGTTTGTGTGTGTGGCCGGCCCCCGTTCTACCGGCGAAGTCTGCGACGACGGCAATGCCTGTACCAGCCATACCACCTGCAAAGTTGACGGGGCCTGTGTGGGCACCCCTGTCCATTGTGATGATGGAAATCTTTGCACCACGGACCTTTGTTATCCCGATTCCGGCTGTTTGTTCCAGCCCAACGACAACGTGTGCGACGACGGGAACGCGTGCACCAAAAATGACCGCTGCACCAACCACTCGTGTGTGGGCGAGGCCACGCTGGAGTGCACGTGTGCGACCGATAGCGATTGCGACGATTTTAACGACACCAACCTGTGCAATGGCGTAGTCCGTTGCCTGTTCGGCACCTGCAAAGTCCCCGCCTCGTCGGTGATGACCTGCCAGGGCACAACCGATACCCCCTGTCGGAAAACCGTGTGTGTCCCCGAGACCGGAGAGTGCAGCCAGATCGTGTTGGAAGACGGCCGTCCCTGTGACGATGAAAATGCGTGCACCATCGGCGACTTGTGTAAGGCGGGTGTGTGTATCGGCAGTGCGCCCCGTTCGTGTGATGATGGCAATGTTTGTACCAACGACACCTGCGAGCCCAGCACCGGCTGCCTCAACGAGTTTTCGCTGTTCCCCTGCGAAGACCAGGACGGCTGCACCCAGAACGATTTCTGCAGGTTCGGACAGTGTATGCCTGGCCCTTTGAACACCTGTGCCCCCGAGACCTGTTTCCCCAAGTGGACCCTGCACTGCGACGGCAACGACGCCTGGGCCACAGACCTGGAGGGCAGTACCCAGGCCATCGATCTCTATTCGTGTTCTGCCATGCCAATGCCCGGTAGCGAGTTCACGTATACCTTCGTGGCCCCGTTTGATGGGCGTGTGACCTTCACGTTAACGGCGGATCCGGCCAACACCTTCCTGTTCATCCTGGAATCCAAGGGGACAGGCTGCGATTCGACCAATTGCCGCACCAGTTCCAACGGGTCGATTACGCTCGACATGTTCCAGGGACGCTCCTATTTCCTGGTGGTCGACACGGCCACAAACGCTGCCCAGGACTACACCATTTCGGCTTCCTGCCTGCCTCAAAACGAAATTCGGTGCGACGACTTCCTGGATGAAGATGGCGATGGCGCTGCCGATTGTGAGGACAGTGACTGCGCCGGCACTGTTGCCTGTCCTGCCTCGACTTGCACTCCGGTCTGGGCGCTCTCGTGCAACTCCAAGGACTTCGCTACCAACTATGGTCTCTGGTCCTCCAGCGCCATCACGACCTATGGTGACGTGGGGCAGAACAAAGGCTGTCTGGACAATCAGTACACCTACGAAGGCCCCGAATTTGCCTACCGCTTTGATGCCCCGGGGGACTTCAATGTGACCGTGCGACTGGCCAACGAAACGGCCATGACCGACCTGCTCATCCTCAAAGATAACGGCGGTGGTTGCCAGCCTCTGGATTGTGTCGCTTGGGGCCTGAAGAAGGTCGCATTCCCCGCCAAGGCCGGCGAACGGTACTACTTTGTGGTCGACGGGTACAAGGGAGCCAAAGGGGCCTTTGACATCGAAGTCCTTTGCACAGGGTTTGTGGAAACCTCCTGCTACAACGGCAAGGATGACGACCTGGATTCGTTCACCGATTGCGACGACCCCGACTGTGTGGGCGCCTTGGAGTGTGTCCATAAGTGCCTGGCCGCTCGCACCGTGGAGTGTGGTCACAAAGAGGCCTTTGCCAACTTCGGCTGGGGCAGTACCTTGGCCTTGAATACCTACTCGCCTTCGCCGCAATGCCCTGGGTACCAATACACCGGCCCGGAAATCGCCTATCGGTTTGTGGCCCCCTACGACATGCAGGTTACCGCAGCGCTCCAACTGGAGACCGCGTCCACAGACATCCTGGTGCTGGAGGGCGAAGAGTGCCTTCCCTCGAACTGTTTGACCTATGGCTTGACCGACGTGACGTTCAACGCTACCGCCGGTCAGACCTATCACATCGTCATCGACGGCTTCAAAGGCGAAGCGGGAACCTTCCTCTTTGACCTGACCTGTTCGGCTCCCACCGAAGTCCTGTGTGACGATGGAGCCGACAACGATTCCGATGGTCTGGTCGACTGTGCCGACGAGGTGGATTGCGCCGCTTCTGAGCTTTGCCCCAAATGCACCGCCACCTATCCCGTCAAGTGCGGCGATGTGGAGCAGTGGAACAACGGCTCCGATGGCAACACCAAAACCATCCTGAATTACGGGTGTAACTCGGCCTCCTACGGCGGACCCGAGTATACCTATGCTTTCACCGCCGACGAGACACAACCGGTCTCGTTTGCTGTGGAATCCGCTGGCTGGGACCTGGATGTGTTTGTCTTGGAGGACGATGGATTCGGCTGCAATCCGGCGGTTTGTATGGCCTGGGGGACTCACACCGCAACCATCGATGCCCAGAAAGGAAAGACCTACTTCGTGGTGGTGGATGGCTACGGCAAGGCGCCGGACCTGACCCCCATTGGCTTCGGAACCTACGACTTCACGCTGAGGGTCCAATGCGGTATTGCCCCGTAACAACCGAAGAGACCTCGTTTTCTGCAACCCTTGTTGCTCCCGATGGTTCCCCCCGCGTGCAAAATGTGCTTAGACGGGTTTGTCCTTTGACCGGGGCCTCGGTTCGAATCACCCCGGAACGCCCCCTGGACCGGGGAATCGGCTCCCCCCGACTTGTCCGAACCCGCCCGCAACACCGCATCCTGCCCCTTTTGTGAGCCCGCTGTCGGAAGCGCTACGCCGACGTTTCCTACGGATCAAGTCCCCTTTCCCAGGCTGAACGTCGGGACGTCGCTGATCTTCCCGAACCTCTCCCCCTACGGCCGCCACTCGGCTGTATTGACCTTTTCTGCGGATCACTACATTCCGCTGGGCCGTTTCTCTAAGTCCCTGTATGTCGATGCTTTGACCAATATC
>CAYTWV010000597.1:0-961 GCA_964442235.1 uncultured Myxococcales bacterium
GGGCTATTCAGGGGGTGGGTTATGGCAGACAGGGTATGTGGTCGTTGCAAAAAACCGATGGTGTTGCTTGAAGGCGAGTTTGTCCTTCTTCCCGGTGCGGACATCCCCGCTTGGGGCAGCAAGACTGAAGTGATGATCACGCCCAAGCGGGCGCTTCGGGTGCGCGTGTGGAAATGCAGCGACGAACAGTGTGCTTCTTTGGAGTTCGCCCACTCTCCCCCTCAGACATAGTCTCGAGACGGCAACCGCCGGACCTCGGGCTCCAGGTGAATGGCCTGCAACGTCTTGACCTTCACGTGAATCACTCCATCCACTCGCTCCACCCGGAAGCCGACAGCAGGAACTCCTCGGCCAGAATTCTGCGGCAGGAACTGAACACCTGGGGCACAATCACCAGGTTGATGAAGCCCTCGGAGTCTTCAAGGGTCAAGAAGGTCATCCCCCCGGCAGTGGGCGGCCGCTGTCGAACCAAGACCAGCCCCGCCACCGTCACGTGACGCCCATTCTCCACGTTGGCCAGTTCCTCCGAGGTGACAAATCCCTTCACTCGCCGCATCTCCGGGACCACCCACTCCATGGGGTGGAAAGGCCCATACTGCTGGGTTGCATGCAGTTCTGCCACCAGCACCTCTCGCGGGGTCATGGGGTCACACTGGGGCAAAGGCCCCGGCCCGAGATCCTCTAATAACGGGCCCATTCGCCGGGACCAGGCCAAGACTTCCCACAGACTCTGGCGCCGCTCGGCCCCCACATCCTCGAAAGCCCCGGCTAGCGCAAGCTTCAGCAACACGTGCACAGGCAGCCCCGTTCGTCTCGCCAGATCCGAGACCGAACGATAGGGGCCCCTGGCCACCCGCTCACCCACCAGCGTCTCCGCTGCCCCTTTGGGAAACCCCCGCAGCAGCGAAAATCCCAGGCGCACAGGAAGCCAGTTCGAGTTGCCACTCTGGCGATCATTACC
>CAYTWV010000597.1:971-2964 GCA_964442235.1 uncultured Myxococcales bacterium
GCTAGAAGCACCGGCACTGGCAATCCGCAATCCCCAATCCGCAATCCCCAATCCGGAGTCCCATGTACTGGAGTTGACCCCCATTCCCAACACTTTGACCCCGTGCCGCTTGGCGTCTTCGATCAGGGTCGCCGGCATATAGAATCCCATGGGCTGAGAGTTGAGAATCGCCGCCAGATAGGCATCGGGATGATGGCACTTCAACCATGAGCTGGCATAGGCCAGCAGCGCAAATGAGGCTGCATGGGACTCGGGGAAGCCATACTCGGCAAACCCTTTGATCTGGTCCGCAACCTGTTGGGCATACTGCGGTTCGATGCCCCGCTCGGCCATACGCCGCAAGAACATCTCGAGTACCCCCTGCAACCGTCCACTGTTCCGCCACGCCCCCATGGCCCGCCGCAGCGTGTCCGCCTCCCCAGCCGAAAAGCCCGCTGCCACCATGGCCAACTTCATCACCTGCTCTTGAAACAGCGGCACCCCGTACGTGCGCCCCAGCACACTCTCCAACTCCGGGATGGGATAGGTCACAGGCTCCAACCCTTGCCGCCTGCGCAGATACGGATGCACCATCTTCCCCTGGATGGGCCCGGGACGCACCAACGCCACCTCAACCACCAGATCATAAAAGGTCTTGGGGCGAAGCCTGGGCAGCATCGACATTTGTGCCCGAGACTCAATCTGGAAGACCCCCACGGTGTCCGCTTCTTGGATCATCCGGTAGGTTTCGGGATCTTCCGCAGGCACCGTCGCCAGTTCGTAACTCAAATCTTTGTGGTCCGATAACAGATGGAAACAGCGACGAATGCAGCTCAGCATGCCCAGCGCCAAAACATCTATCTTCAGCAGACCGGCATCCTCCACATCCTCCTTGTCCCACTGAATCACCGTGCGCCCCTCCATTCGAGCGGGTTCCACGGGCACCAGATCGTTGATGGGAATGTCCGAGAGGATGAAACCGCCCACATGAATGGAGAGGTGGCGGGGAAATCCCCGAATCTCGCGGATCAACGACTCAAACGCCTGAACCCGGGCATGCGTCGGGTCCAGCCCCGCCGCACGCACGGCATCGGCCCACCACTCCTCGCCGTCTCGACGAAAGGAGTGCGCCATGGTGCTAAGTCGGTCCAACTGAGGCAGCGGAAACCCTAACGCCTTTCCCACATCCCGAATGGAACTGCGGGTGCGATACCGGATGAACTCGGCCACCATGGCGGCCCGATCTCGGCCATAGCGACGATAGATGTACTGAATCACCTCTTCCCGGCGCTCATGCTCAAAGTCCACGTCGATGTCCGGAGGCTCGTTGCGTTCTCTGGACAAAAACCGCTCGAACAACAGGTTCGACCGCACCGGGTCCACCGAAGTAATCTCCAGCACATAACAGACCGCTGAGTTGGCCGCAGAACCTCGTCCCTGGCACAAAATCCCCTCGGCGCGGGCAAACGAAACGATGTCGTGCATGGTCAGGAAGTAGTTGGGATAGTCCAACTCGGCGATCAACTCCAGTTCTCGTCGAAGCTGCGTCCAAACTTCACGGGGCACCCCGTCGGGATAGCGCCGGCGGGCACCCTGCCCCACCAACGTTCGCAGATGCTCCATGGCAGAACTGCCCTCGGGCACCACCTCGTGGGGATAATGATAGGACAACTCCGACACCGAGAAGGAACAGCGGCCGGCCACATCGGCGGTGCGAGCCAATTCCCGTGGAAAATCGTGATACAGCCCCGCCATCGTCGAGGGCGGTTGCAGTGCAAACAGACTGTTAGGCAGAAGATCCTGGCCCAACTCTTCGACGGGCCGAAGCAACCGGATGGCCGTCAGCACATCACACAGAGCCTTACGTTTGGGGGTGTGGAAAAAGAACGTGGGGGCCACAACCAGCGGGACTTTGTGCCGACGGGCCGTCTCTTGCACCGCCTGCAGGCGATACTAATCATCCAGAGCCAAATACCGGGCCAACGCCCCGTAGATACGCCCCTTAAAAACCGAA
>CAYTWV010000598.1:0-2963 GCA_964442235.1 uncultured Myxococcales bacterium
GATCTGGCGTTCGACGGGGACGGGGGGCTGGTCGGCAGCGATGACACGGCGCTATACAAGAGCAGCGCTGATGGGAAAGTGAAGATATTCGTGCCGAATTTGCAGTTTCGGGCCGGGATGCGGTATCTGCCCAGCGGCGTGTTGATTGTGGCCGACAATAACTTGGGCCGGTTGGTGGCGGTGAGCCCCGAAGGGGTCGTCACGACGGTGATCTCGGGGCTGCTGTATCCCAACGGCCTGGCCGTAGACCTGAACGGGTATGTCTACCTGTCCGAGCACGATGCGGGGCGGGTGTTGCGGGTGAATCCCGGAACGGGTGAGTATACCGTTGTTGCGGCCAACGTGGTGAATCCCAATGGTCTGGCGTTCAGCCCCGACTATTCGAGGTTGTATGTGGGGTCGTTTGGAAGCGGTTGGGTTTATGCCGTATCCATCGACAGCGACGGCACGCCAGGTCGAATGGAGGAGTGGGGGGATATGACCGACACACCCGGGTTGCTTGATGGGCTGGGGGTGGATGTGTGCGGCAACCTCTATGTGTGCGAGTATGGCGAGACAAAGCTGTATCGCATCCCTCCCGAGGGTGGGAAGGGAGAGCTTATCGCAGCAGGGACGGACACCTACATTCCGAACCTGCAGTGGGGCCGCGGACCGGGGTGGGATCCTCTGTCTCTGTATCTGCCTGACGGCTGGACAAAAGAGGGTGTGTGGCGATTGAATCTTGGTATTCCGAGTGCTCCGTTGGCGTATCCGTAGGCCAGTTCGGGGGATCGGACGAGGAGTGATGATCATGAGGGTAGCAGGGGTTTGTTTCTGTCTTTCGTTGGGGTTGTTGGGGGCTTGCGGAGGAGGCGAATCGAGTCAGGGGGACGACATTCAGACCTCGGAAATTCGCTCCGATTCCAGGGCTGATGTTTCACCGGATCTGGTGCAGGACATCACGCCCGATCTTGCCGATGACACGGTTTTTGTGGATGTTCCGGCGGATGAAACGGTGGACTCCATAGTCCCGGATCAGCAGGTCGACGAGGGGTTGGATGTGGGGGAGGATACACAGGGGGGAGATCTTGGGACGGCATGCGACCCCACAAAACGAATCGGCCGCTTCCAGGTGGGGATGAAGAAGTTCGGGTCGGAGTTTTCGGGCCGAGTGTTTGACTCTGTGGACTTTAATGGGGTTCCGACGGTGAAGGATACCGAGGGCCCATGCCGAATTCTGCAGCGGAAACCCTGGTTTTGTGACCCGCCTTGCCAGCCGGGCAACCAGTGCACCAGCCAGGGCACCTGCGTGGCGATGCCCGCCCCCGTGGATGTGGGGCAGGTTTCGGTCACGGGGCTGTCGGCGCCGATTCAAGTCTCTCCGGATGCGGGTCTGAACTACACATTTCTGGACTTTGATTCGGCCCCCTTCGAGCCCGGGGCCGCCCTGGAACTCAGTGCTCAAGGGAAGGAGTTTGCAGCGTTCCAGTTGAGTGGCACGGGCGTGGAGCCGCTGGTCTTGGAAAGTATAAAGTGGACCCTGGTTATGAATGAGCCGTTTGTGGCCCGCTGGACGGCAGGCACCACCGGGGCAACGGTGCTGATTTCGCTGAATGTCGATCAGCATGGGTCCACGCCGGCCACGTTAGTTTGCGAAGTGGCGGACGATGGCGAGTATGAGATTTCGGCCGAGATGGTCTCGGCGCTTCTGCTGTTCGGCGTGAACGGAGCCCCGACCGCCTATGTATTCCGCCGCACCATCGATTCGGTGGAACTGGACCAGGGCTGCGTGGAATTCGAGGTCTACTCACAAGTGAATTTGGTCGTTGCCACCGAGTAACGGCCCGGGAGGTCCCATGGCGAACAAGGGTCTATTGCCGCACGCTCCGATGAGGGCCGTTGAAGAGGATGGTGCACGATGGGGCCGCTTCCGAGGTGAATTCGGCGACCTGAACTTCCGAGACTTCCGGCTTGGTGGCTTGCCCCGTTGGGCCTCGTCGGGGTTGCTGAAGTCCCGGCGAAAGGCCTGGGAGCACATTGCGTTGTTTAGCAGCGAGATGTGGATGAGCGTGGCGGCCGTGGATGCCGGCCTGTTGAACAGCGCCTTCGTGTGTGTGGTGGACAAGGCGTCGGGCAACGTCATCGACTATTCGAAGGTGCGGCTTCCCGGAGTGGTGCATGTGCCCGATCGCATGGTCGGGGCGGAGTTTGGATGGCGTACCAAGGACCTGACCATTTCGTATAAACACGAATCAGGATTGGTGGCGGACGTGCTCATATCCAAGCCGGGGGGCCCGGGAGTTGTTCCCGTCGAAGCAGCGCTGCACCTTGAACCCGCCGATACGAACCTGCCTTCGCTGGTAACCCTGCTGCCTTTCCCGTCCGGAATGCCGTTCTATTCGCTCAAGGGGCCCTGTCGGGTTTCGGGGCGGGTGGTGGTGGGAACCAAGGAGTACCTGATGGATCCCGCCAACGATTTTGTCTTGGTGGACTACCATCGGGCTTGTTACCCGTGGCGCACGTTCTGGCAGTGGGTCACGTTGGCGTGGCGCACTCCCGACGGTCGCTGTGCTGCGTTGAACCTGACTCGCAACATCATCGACGACGAGCGGCATGGAAATGAGAATGTGCTCTGGCTTGGGGAGTCGCTGGAGGAACTGGCGCCAGCCCGCTTCACCATCCCCGCCGACCCCATGCGTCCTTGGCAGGTTCAGACGACCGACGGTTCTGTGAACTTGGAGTTCAAACATGTGGCCAATCGAAAGGACTCTACGGGAGGTGGTCCCATTTCTTCGGCCTACGTTCAGGTTTTTGGCCATTTTTACGGCAGCGTTGCAACCGGCAGCGGGGAGCGCTTGATTATTGACGGCGCGGCGGGTGTGGCAGAGGATCACAACGTCCGCTGGTAATGAGGTAGGCCATGAAGCACAAGAAGAGTTGGGCCCTGGACGAGTATCGGAACCTCTTTACGCCAGAGGAAAAGC
>CAYTWV010000599.1:0-1718 GCA_964442235.1 uncultured Myxococcales bacterium
GCGAGATCCTTTGGCGCCGGGGTCCGGGAAGGTACGTATGGTTCGATATGATCCGTCGGGCATCGAGCAGAACTCGATGTTTGTCCAGGTGTGCCCTCAGGACCAGCAGGTCTGGATTGCGGACGTCAAGTGGGGCGAAGAGGGCACCATTCTGTTGCTGGTGGCCTGTTCGGCCGTGCCCGAAAACCAGAGAGTCTATTTCTCGGTCTTGGGCCCCGATTTCGAGTTGGTGCAATCCGAACCTCTGCTTTCGTCGCCGGACTATCGCTTCTATCCCTATGGACTTAGCATGGCGACCCTGGACGGGGTGAACTTTGTGCTGGGCGCAATGCCCTACCAGGACGAGTTTGGTAAAACCGGGATGCTTGCCAAACTGGTGACCGATGCAGGGACCGCAGATGCGAAGGCCGTCACGGTGGCGATGGGCGAATCCCTGTCCGTGGGCCCGTTGGTGGCCGAGGGTGGAAAACTGATCGTGCAGATTCCCGAGATGACCGAAGAGGGGGGGGAAAAGGGCGAGCAGTCATCGGTGGTCCTGGTGTTGGACACAACCGGAACCGAGTTGCAGCGGTTGACGTCCCGGCCGTACTCGGACAGCGATGTGGCCTTTCGGTTGACCTCTGCCCATCTGGTAGCCGGCGACCTGATCGTGGCTGGCGAGAGTCATGAGTTGACCATGGGTGCCAATGGGAAACCCACTCGTACCCATGTGGTGCAACGCCGCAGTCCCGAGGGGTTGGTGCGCCAGGAGACGATTCTGGAACCTGGGCAACTGGTGACGCAGCCGGAATTGGTGCGTATGCCCCAGGATTCTACAGCGGAGTGGTGGTTGGGAATGACCGAGCGGCGGTTCATCCCGGGCCCCGACGGAGCCGGGATGGACGTGGAGTTTGTGCCCCGTTTCACCTGGTTGACCGAGAACCTCGAGCCCTTGTTTCTGACGGGTTCGGGCGAGGGGAACTTTGGGATGCCTCGGCTGCTGTCTCCCGGCTGCGATGGCGGATATCTGGTTTTCTGGCAGGACTCGTCGGCGCTTCATGTGGCCCGCACAAACAGCTTGTTACGTTTCCAGGGCACAGAGTGCCAGGACGACCTGGAGTGTACTTCCTCCAAGAAAGTGGACGGCGTCTGCACGCTGGCGCTGGCCCAAGGCTGTGTGGCCGACCAGGGGTGTTTTACGCTGGGCCAGGGTCATCCGAGCAACCCCTGCCAGGTCTGTCTGGAGACGCAGGATTGTGGCACGGGCTGGGTCACGCTTCCCGATGAACTGGGCTGTGGAACGGGGGGCGTTTGCCAGGCGGGCACGTGTGTTTGCCAAGGGCGCTATAGTGTCAGCAGTGGGACGACCCAACAGATGATGATCCCCGTGGAAGCCTCTGTACTGGTTGACGGAAGCGTGGTCGCACTGGTGGACACAAGCACCATTCAGAATTGGAACAAACCCACACCCCATTTGCTGGGGATTGACCCCACGGGGCGGGTTGTGGATCGTGGGGCCGTGGCGCAGGCTCCAGCCAGCGGTTGGCCCGCAGCGGCGGCCCCAGATGGGCTCTATGTGTTGGGTCAGGAGGCGAACGGTTCCGACGAAATCATGAGCAAACTGGATGGCAGTGGCAAGGAGGTCTGGTCCGTAGGCGTGGGGCCTTGGGGGCTGATGCCACCGTGGCCTGGCGTGTCGGGGTTGGTGGTGGGTGCCGAGGGACAGGTCCTGGTCTTCT
>CAYTWV010000599.1:1728-2959 GCA_964442235.1 uncultured Myxococcales bacterium
TGTTCGATGGGTTCTTCACGGTGTCTGCGAATCTGGTATCGCCGCAGGGGACGGTGCTTGCCAGTGGCGAGTGGAACGGGAATCAGGACTACTCGGGATTTGAGGTGGACCTTCCCGCCCCCCGCCCTGAATATGGTCAACAGCCCATCCAGGCGTTCCCCTTGGCCGATGGACGCTTCGTAGTGTTGGTCACGGCCGGTGTGATGCCCAATGGGGGCGATGTCATGGGCAAACACCAGTTCATGGTGGTGGTGCAGGCCGATGGGAGCGATGCCCAGATTCTGGAGTTGCCCGAAGATACGGCCATCGCAGCGGCTGCACCAGGAGGTTCCGGGGACTTTGTGACGTGTGACAACCTGCGTATCCAAGAGTGGGATGCGCAAGGTCAGAGTTTGGGTGAACACAATCTGGCCAGCCAACTATACAAGAAACACGAGGTTCGAAAATGCCATGGCCTGGCCTGGGGTGCCGACGGGATGTTGCGTGTGCTGGTGCGGGTGACAAGGGACTCGTCTCCCTTCGAAACTACCGAAGTGTTGGTGGTGAACTCTCTCTGGAGCGTGGCCTCAAGTTATGAAATTCCTGTGGCAGCGGCTTCCAACGGGATGCGCCTTCGCAGCGACGGCGGATTTCTGGTGTTTGGTGCGGTGGACTCGGGTGTGGCGGGCTTGGTGATGTCAGACCCGGACGGCCACTTTACGTGCTGGTAGCCAACACTACTTCTGGAGGGGGGCGACGAAGCCGACAGGCCAACGTATAACACACATCTTGCCCGGGTGGGGCTTGTAGCGCACCACCGAATGGGCCGCTGTTACGCAGTCTGCCAGTTGGTTGCTTCCCGAGTCATTCTCTTTCACTTTCTGTGCAGCGACCATGCCGCCCTGGGTGATGAACCACTCTAACATCACGGTGCCATGCAGGGTGGGGGAGTTCTTGAGCAGCCCCTCGTAACACTTCATCAAAGGGGCCTTGGTGCTGGCCAGGGCTTGTTCCACGTCTGCAATATTGCACATGTGCCCGATTCGTGCGGCGTCGGCAACGACTTGGGGCGTAGGCAGGGCGGGGGGAAGCGCCGGCTTTTCGGGTTTGCCCGAGTCAGGGGTTTTGCCGTCAGGGCTTTTTGATTTGGCCAATTCGTCTCGACGGGCCTTAAGGATCTGGTTCAGTTGGGGATTGCGCTTCATGGTGGCGCCAAAGGCCTTCATGGAGTCATTCACCTCTTTGACGGCCT
>CAYTWV010000600.1:0-2927 GCA_964442235.1 uncultured Myxococcales bacterium
ATGCCCCCATCGTCGGCACCGGCATGGAAGGTGTGGTCGCTCGTAACTCCGGTGTAACCCGACTTGCCCGCCATGACGGCGTCGTCGAGTCCGTGGATGCCTCCCGTATCGTCATCCGGCGAGATGGGGCCGGCACCGAAGTGGCCAAACCCGACATCTATCAGTTGACCAAATATACCCGGTCCAACCAGAACACCTGCATCAACCAGCGCCCCATCGTCAAGAAGGGCGACAGGGTCAAGCAGGGCGATGCCATTGCCGACGGCCCGGGTACCGACTCAGGCGAACTGGCCTTGGGCAAAAACATCGTTGTGGCCTTCATGCCCTGGCACGGGTACAACTTCGAAGACGCCATCCTGGTCTCCGAGAAGCTCTCCCACGAAGACACGTTCACTTCGGTGCACATCTTCGAACACGAGTGCGTCGCCCGTGAAACCAAGCTGGGCAAAGAAGAAATCACCCGGGACATCCCCAACGTCTCCGAAGAGGCCCTCAAGGACCTGGACGACAGCGGCATCATCCGCATCGGCGCCGAAGTGAAGCCTGGTGACATCCTGGTGGGCAAAATTACCCCCAAGGGTGAAACCATGCTCTCTCCCGAAGAAAAGCTCCTGCGGGCCATCTTCGGTGAAAAGGCCGGCGACGTGCGGGATACCTCGCTTCGCGTCCCCAGTGGTATCCACGGCATCGTCGTGGGCGCCAAGGTCTTCGCCCGAAAGGGCGTGGAGAAAGACTCCCGTTCCCGAGAACTGGAAGAGTCCGATCGCAAGAAGCTCGAGAAGGACCGCGAAGATGAACTGTTCATCATCCGGGACAATGCCCGAGCCCGCGCCGTGCAGTTGCTTGACGGTCAGATCACCGATGCCAAAGTCGTCAACGACAAGGGCAAGACCCTGCTGAACAAGGGCGTTACCCTGACCAGCGCCGAGCTCTCCAAGCTTGCTGGCATCATGGAGATGGAGATCCCCGTCGAGCGCGAACATGTTAATGAAGAGATGACCCGTCTGCGTGACAGCATGCGGGATCAGATTTATGCCTGTGAGACCCTGTTCGCTCAGCGCATCGACCGCCTGGGGCGTGGCGAAGACCTGCCTCCCGGCGTGATCAAGATCGTGAAGGTTTACGTGGCCGTGAAGCGCCGACTCTCCGTCGGTGACAAGATGGCCGGCCGCCACGGTAACAAGGGTGTGATTTCTCGAATTCTGCCCCTGGAAGACATGCCCTATCTGGCCGATGGTACCCCCGTGGACATCGTCCTTAATCCCTTGGGCGTGCCCTCCCGAATGAACGTGGGCCAGATTCTGGAAGTGCATCTGGGCTGGGCCGCCCGAAATCTGGGCCGCCAGATCAACCGGCTGCTGGACGAAGGAATTGTCGAAAAGAACCTCCGCAAGGAGCTCAAGAAGTACTTCGACACGAACATCGCCAAAGATGTCATCGATGCCTTTGACTACGATGACCTGCTTTGTGTGGCCCGGGACATGGCACGCGGAATCCGAGTGTTGAGCCCCGTGTTCGATGGTGTTCCCGAGACCGACATCAAGGGCCTTCTGGAAACCGCCGGCGTTTCGCTGCGTGGCCAGGAGATCCTGTTCGACGGCCGCACGGGCGATCCGTTCGCCCATGACGTCACCGTCGGCGTCATGTACATGCTCAAGCTTCACCATTTGGTCGATGACAAGGTGCATGCCCGTTCCACGGGTCCCTATTCGCTGGTTACGCAGCAGCCCTTGGGCGGCAAAGCGCAGTTCGGCGGCCAGAGACTGGGTGAAATGGAAGTGTGGGCCATCGAAGCCTATGGTGCGGCTCACACCCTGCAGGAGTTCCTCACGGTCAAGTCCGATGACGTCATGGGCCGTACCCGTATGTACGAGGCCATCGTCAAGGGCGAAAACGTGCTGGAAGCAGGTATTCCGGAATCGTTCAACGTCTTGATGAAAGAAATCAAATCCCTTGGTATCGACATGGATTTGATCGAACGAGGTAAGGAAGACCGCTACCTGGAAACTGCAAAGAAGTACTAGATTCCGGTCTCGCTTTTTCCTGACACGAACCCTAGGAGGTTGCCGTGAGAGATATGCTCACCTTCTTTGAGAAGCCCAAGGATCCCTCTTCTTATGTTGGCGTGCGGGTGGGACTGGCTTCCCCCGAACGCATCCTTGAGTGGTCCCACGGTGAAGTGAAGAAGCCCGAGACCATCAACTACCGGACCTTCAAGCCCGAGCGTGACGGCCTCTTCTGCGCCCGGGTTTTCGGACCCGTCAAGGACTACGAGTGCAACTGCGGCAAGTACAAGCGCATGAAGCACCGTGGTATCACCTGCGAGAAGTGCGGCGTGGAGGTCATCTCCTCCAAGGTGCGCCGAGAGCGTATGGGTCACATCGAACTGGCAGCGCCGGTGGCGCACATCTGGTTCATGCGAAACCTGCCCTCTCTGCCCAGCCGCATCGGTACCTTGCTGGACATCACGACGAAAGACCTGAACAAGGTCCTCTCGTGCATCACCTATATCGTGCTGGAACCGGGCGATCCGGCGATGGGGCTCAAAGAGCGCCAGATCCTGACCGAAGACCAGTATGAGACCTTGCTGGACGAGTACGGTGAAGGTGCGTTCCGGGCGGGAATGGGCGCCGAGGCCATTCGGGAACTGCTGATGAAGCTGGACCTGGACGACCTGGCCGCCAAGCTGCGGGAAGAACTGGAAGCCACCATCGGCTCCGCTCCCAAGCAGAAGAAGATCAGCCGTCGTCTGCGGGTGGTGGAAGCCTTCCGTGATTCGGACAACAAGCCCGAGTGGATGATCCTGACTCGCCTGCCCGTTCTGCCTCCCGATCTGCGCCCGTTGGTTCCGCTGGATGGCGGCCGTTTTGCCACCTCTGACCTTAACGATCTGTATCGCCGAGTCATCACCCGAAACAACCGTCTGA
>CAYTWV010000601.1:0-2926 GCA_964442235.1 uncultured Myxococcales bacterium
CAGTACCGATTCCACTCGACGGGTCAATTCCGCAGCAGACCCGGCCAGTTTCCCCACCGAACCCATCAAGTCTTCCGATAGACGTTTTGAATCGATACCCGACAACAACCCCGAGACCTGTCCCATGACCCGGCGGGCATCTCCCGACAACTTCTGAAGCTCACCCTGCACAAAATCCCCCAGCCCCCGCAACTGCTCAGCCGCCCCTTTCCCCTCGGCTACCAGCGAGCGGCTTTCCTCCAACAAAACGTCCAACTCATCCAACAACGGGGTCCCTTTCTGCTCCAACTGCCCCAGGAGGCGACTTGCCCGCCGTATCCCAGGCTCCAATCCGTCCTCCCCGTCCATCATGCCCACTCCCCGAATCAACGCCTCGTCAGCCGATGCCAACGTCTGGTCCATGCGTTTTACCAATTGCCGTGACTCGTCCAGCAACGTGGGCACCCGCTCCTCCAGGCTGGCTAAGATGTTGTTGGTTCTTGCCAAAATCTCCCTGGCATCCCTGAATACGTCCTCGATGCTGCCTCCGTTTCCCTCCACGGCCCCCTTGATGGCATCCATCATCTCCATGGCCCTGGCCGTTACCACCGGAAGTTCCAGTACCGCTTCACCGGTGACTTCGGCTCCCTCCTCCCAGACGGCGCTCTCTCGTGGACCAGGACTGATTTCCACATACTTTTCGCCCAGCATCCCCTCGGACGTGATGTAGAACCGGGACCCCTTTGTGACCGCTACCGCTTTGGCTTCGTCCACCTCGATTTCCACGCCCACCCACAAGGCATTCCCCTTGGTATCCTGCGTCGACCCGTCCAGAAAACGGACCGATTTCACCTTGCCTGCGGGAACCCCAGCAATTTTAACCTTGGCCCCGGGGCGAAGTCCGCCCGATGACCCGTAGGAAATCTGATAACTCCTGGCCGACGACATGCGGAAATTGCCAAGAATCATAAAGAACGCGACCAGCAGTCCCACCGCCAACAGCACGAAGAGCCCCACCTTTGCTTCAAGACTGATTCGAATTTGAGCCATCATCCTACCTTGCGAACGGGCTCAGCGGCACCCTGGGCCCGAAGTGCTCCGTTCAGTTCGTCCCACAACCGACCGGACAACCACTCCAGGCCAAGCTGGTTCGTGATCCCGCCGGGAATCATCGGCAGAAGAAGGGTCCCCAAACGAACCAGGTCCGGATCCAGCCTGGCCACCCGCTCCAACGCTTCGTCCTGGGACTTCCGCATCATCGTCGCCAATTCATGAGAGTCCGCCAGATTCCTCACCAACCCGCGTCTGGAAGCGGGGCCCATGAAAGAGCAGAAGGGCAGGCGGTCCAATGCCTGCTCCAAGGCGGGCCGGTCGGGGGGACCCTCATATACTCCCACCGCCATCTCCCAAGCCCGATTGACTATCAGAAACTGAACGTGAAGCCAAGCAGGGGCTCCCTTCAAAAACTCCACCAGGTCGTCCGTGGACCTTCCATCGGCCACAACCACCGTAGCGAAACTGGTCTGTTCCCGATAGAGGCGCTCTACCGCCAGCGCCGTCCCTTCGATGCCCGGCCAGACTTTGGAAAAGGCCCCGATGAACTCCAGCAACTCCGCCAAGAATCCCCCTCCAAGAAACAGAGACAGGGCCTTGGACATCAACGGCGACAACCCACGGTGTGTCCCTCCGCTTCCTAGCACCGTGGCCGCAAGGCGCGCCATTCGTGCCAGCCGCTGCGGTGCCTCTAAGAAATGTAACGCGTACGCGAAGGGCGGCGTGTCGATCACCAGGCGGTCGTAGCGACCACTCTCGAAGGCTCCCAAAATCACATCACATGCAACGTATTCGTGAAATCCCGGAAGATGCCCCGTCAGGTATGGGAAAAACCTCGATTCCAAAACTCGACGTGACGTATCCGCATCGGGAGCATGGCGGCGTACCATCTCCGCAAAATGCTCCCCAACATCCAGTTTCACCAAATCCAGATTCGATGACTTTCCGCGGATTTTCGAGGCCAGATCATATAGCCGTTTCGCTGGGTCCACCGTCAACAGGAACGTTCGTTCTCCGTGGCTGGCCAATGCATCGGCAAGAGCAAGCGAAACAGTGGTCTTACCCACTCCGCCAGTGCCCAGCATCATGACGACAGGGTGCAAGCCTTGCGGAACAGCCCCCACCACGGCTCATGCCCCGCCTGCGCGCCTGGCCATCTTTCGCCTCACCATCCGGTATCCGCCCGTCACAAATGCTTCGACCAGGCCGAATCCAACGTAGTACGCAAACAGCCCGAATAGCAGAAACCGAGGAGCCAAAACACTCAGGCTGCCCAGTACAATCGCCAACCCACCGAACCGAACCGAGAAGTCCCACGAGCGCAGAGCCGGAACCTTCTTGGGGTACTTCACCGTAGAAACCATCAACAGGCCCAGCCCTACCAGCAACGACGCCATCAGTATCGGAGGCGGCATCCACGAGGTTCCGCTTATCCCCAACACCAAACCCGCTACCAGCCCCGCCGCTCCCGGAATCGGAAGTCCCGTAAACTGCTTCACCGGTCCTGGCTTGCGCCCCGCATCCACGTTGTATCGTGCCAACCGAATCGCCCCGCCAGCCAGATACAAAAACGCCACCAACACCCCACCATCCATCCACCCCAGCGGCCAAATCCCCTTCAGGTACGCCTGATACACCAGCGCCGCAGGAGCAACCCCAAACGACACCACGTCTGCCAAGGAATCCAATTGCACGCCAAAATTCGTCTGCGTTCGGGTCATCCGTGCCACCCGCCCGTCTACGGAATCGAACACTATGCCAAACACAATACACAGCGAGGCAACATAAAAATTGCCCTCGGCCGCACTGGCGATGGCCAGGAAGCCCAGCAAAACACTGGTCATCGTGAAGAGCGACGGAAGCACAAAGATCGCCCGACCCAGCCTCATGTTCC
>CAYTWV010000602.1:0-2920 GCA_964442235.1 uncultured Myxococcales bacterium
CGCATCGGGCAACGCCCTGCGGGTCGGAGAGTTGGTGTCGAATTCGCTGGGCGGCGACGTGGTGGAGATGAGCCGAAACAGCCGGAATTACATGGCCGAGCAGATGGTGAAGTTGTTGAGCGAAGGGCGGTGCAAGCGCTACTCGTTCGATTGCGGCCTTAAGGTGGTTCGGCAGGTCATGAAGCGCTTTCACATGGGGTCCAAGTGCGCCGTGTTGAAGAACGGCTCGGGCCTGTTTGATGCGAACCGAGTCTCGCCGGTGGCCACGGTTCGGTTTCTGACGGAAGTCCTGAACCATGGCAAAGTGCGGGGTCCATTTATCAAGTCGCTGGCGCAAGGTCAGAAGAGCGGCACGCTTAAGGACCGGATGAAGGGTGTCAGTCTGCCTGTGGTGGGCAAGACGGGGACGTTGGATTCGGTGGCTGCACTGGCCGGCTACGTGCTTCGGAAGGATGGTGGGTATGTGGTCTTCGCCATCTACTTCAACGGGGGCACCGGGGCCATGAAACAGCGCACGGTGCAAGATGAGATCGTGGGGAAGTTGGCCGATGCGGTTGCCGGGATGAAGGCGGGCAAAGAGGTCAAGAAAGAGAAGCGTCGCGGAGAAAAGCGCGCAAAAAAGGCAAAACGGCGGTCCAGATAGGTTGATTGGCAGCGAGATACGACTTAGAGTAGAGCGGCATTTCACAGACACCTCACGGAGGACGACATGATGAGAAGAGTAGTGGGCCTTTGGCTCCTGGCGCTGGTAGTGATGGTTCCCATGGTGGCTTCGGCCCAGTTTGGCGGCTTGATCAAGAAGAGCAAGTTCGACAGCAGCAAGGTGGACAAGCTGTTGAAGGACATCGACGCCCTGGTGGCCGAGTATGAAGAGGCCTCGGACAAGGTCTGGAACTCCACGGAGATCGTGCAGGGGCTGGTCGCCCAGTACAAATCCGGAGAGTTTCCCGTTTTGACCAAGAATTGGGCCGTGCTGAAGGAAGAATTCCAGAAGGTCAAGGATGACGCCGAGAAGTCCGTGTTGATCAAGCAGAAGGATCTGTATCGGCAGGAGATGGCGACTCGAGCCAAAGCCATGGAAGACTTCTTCCAGGATCCGACCCGCAAGGCGGACCTGAAGGGCAAACTGACCGTTCCCGAGAAGGATCAAGTAGTGGCGGCATACACGGGACTAAAGGAAGTGCCCGGGAAAGACAAGGCGATCCTGGAGCGCGTGCCGGGTTTGACCGGCCAGATTCCCGGTTTGATCGCTGATTTGGGCAAACAAGTGCTAGAAGATCCGTTGAAAGCTGGCGATTACAAGAAACTGATCGACAAGCTGAACAAAGGATTGGAGCGTCTCACCGTGATTCCCACGGAATTGGGAGAACAGATCAAGGCCGTGGAGCTGCTGCTAGGCGTGGTCGCCAGCATCGTCGACTAGTCCGACTTCCTCCTCAGCCGTCAGTCAGCCCCCTATTAAATGAGTTCAATTTGGCGGCTTGCGCCCGCCCACGTTCTTCGCGCTTGAATTCCTGAACTCACTCGGTAGAATCTCGAAGGCTTTAGCATCTGGGGGATTATTCCTCACACGGAGGTAGGCATGCGATTCGGTAGGACTCTTGCTGTGTTGGCGTTTGTTGCGTTGGCCTGGTCTTGTGATTCCGGCAGTGATGGCGGCACGAAGTGCACGGTTCACACGGACTGCGACCAGGGTACGGTTTGCGTGAGTGGTAGCTGTACGCAGGTGGAATGCACCAAGCACAGTGAATGTCCCAGCGAATTCTGCGCCCCCGCTGGCGTGCTTCCTGCCCAGGCAGACAAGCAGTTCTGCTCACCGCTGGAATGCACCAGCGGCGCCGATTGCGAAGACGGCCAGGAATGCAACCAGTTCAAGCAGTGCGTCGGCGGCGATTCCGACGTGACCACTGACAATGACGTGCCCGGCACGGACATCGTGGTACCCACGGACACCGTGACCCCTCCCGGGGACCAGATCACCTCTTGCATCCCCTGCAAGACGGATGGCGAATGTGCCATCGGTACGTGCAAGCCGTTGGATACCGGCACTTTCTGCTTCGAAGATTGCGCCACCAACGACGACTGCCCCACCGGCTGGATGTGTTACTCCCTGTCGGCTACCGGCAAGCAGTGCATCCCCATGAAGTTCAACTGCGACGCCACCTGCCTGAACACTCCCTGCCCTGCTGGCAAGGTTTGCAACCAGGACGACGGCCAGTGCATCGATCCTGCCGCACAGTGCGGCGCCTGCCAGATGGACTATGAATGCCCCGAGGGCTTCCGTTGCAACCTGACCGGCAAGTACTGCGCCCCGGAGTGCGGCGAAGGCGACCTCTGCCCGGCCAACTCCACCTGCCAGGAAGTGAACAACATTAAAGTTAAGGTTTGTGTGTCGGGCTGCAGCCCCTGCTGCTACGGCGACACCTGCCAGTGCCAGACCTGCCCCGCTGACAAACCCTACGTCAATGGTACCGGCACCTGCGTGCAGTGCCTGAACGACACCCACTGCACCAACGGCACGTGCAGCACGGCCGGCGTTTGCCAGGGTGCCAACACCTGCCCTGCGGACAAGCCTATTGATGACAACGGCGTGTGCGTGGAGTGCAAGGTTGACGGCGACTGCGCTTCCAAGGGCGCTGGCTTCACCTGCAAGAACAAGAAGTGCAGCGACGGCACCGAACCCCCGGAATGCTCCTACTGCGTGGACCCCTACCCCGCATGCGTCCAGATCAACAGCATCTGGTCCTGCGTGGGCTGCCAGTCCGACGCCGATTGCCAGAATGGCTGGACTTGCGATCTGTCGCTGTACGCCTGCTCGGATCCCAACGTGATTCCCGGCGGCGAAGGTGCGGACTGCGGTCAGTGCTCCTCTGATGCGGAATGCGTCTCGACCAAGGGCATCGCCCTGAAGTGCGACCTG
>CAYTWV010000603.1:0-2917 GCA_964442235.1 uncultured Myxococcales bacterium
GGGCCCTTGACCACGCCCGTGATGGCGTGGACGGGACAGGCCCTGGCGCAAGCGGTGCAGCCGGTGCACTTCTTGGGGTCGATGGAGTAGCTGACCAGGGCTGCACATTCGTGGGAAGGGCAGCGGTGTTCGCGGATATGGGCATCATACTCGCTGCGGAAATGGCGGATGGTGGTCACCACAGGGTTCGGGGCAGTCTGGCCCAAACCGCACAGAGAGGACTCGGAGATCTTCTTGCCCAGGTCCAGCAGACGCTCCACATCGCCCTCTTGGACATGACCGGCGGTAATGCGCTCAAGGATCTCGAGCATGCGCTTGGTGCCGATGCGGCAGAAGGTGCACTTTCCACATGATTCCGATTGGGTGAAGGATAGAAAGTAGCGAGCGACATCAACCATACACGTGGTATCGTCCATGACCACCACACCGCCACTGCCGATAATGGCACCGGTGGCTTGAATGGAGCGGTAGTCAATGGGGGTGTCTGCCAGACTTTCGGGGATACATCCCCCCGAGGGACCGCCCATTTGCACGGCCTTGAAGGTGCGGCCCGGCCCTACCCCGCCGCCCACGTCCATGACCAGTTGGCGGATGCTCATACCCATGGGGACTTCGACCAAGCCGCCACGACGGACCTTTCCCGCCAGGGCGAAGACCTTTGTGCCCTTGGAATCGGGGGTACCGAAGGCAGCGAAGGCTTCGGCACCGTGGACGAAGACCCAGGGAACATTGGCGTAGGTTTCGACGTTGTTGATGTTGGTAGGCTTACCGAAGAGGCCTTTTTGCGCAGGGTACGGAGGCCGGAAGCGCGGCATGCCGCGTCGCCCTTCGATACTGGCCATGAGGGCGGTTTCCTCGCCACAAACAAAGGCGCCGGCGCCCTCTTTAACCTTGATTTGGAAACTGAACTCGCTTCCCAGGATGTTTGAACCCAGGTAGCCCGCTTCGTTGGCAATGACCAGAGATTTTCGGATGCGCTCCAGGGCTCTGGGGTATTCGGCCCGGCAATAGATGTATCCAACGGTTGCCCCCACGGCGTACCCGCAGATGGCCATGCCCTCCAGGATCGAGAAGGGGTCGCCCTCCAGCAATGAGCGGTCCATAAAGGCACCGGGGTCGCCCTCATCGGCATTACAGATCACGTATTTGGTGGGCCCCGGTTCTTTGGCGGCCAGTTGCCACTTCTGCCCGGTCAGAAAACCACCGCCACCTCGGCCCCGGAGGCCCGAATCCAAGACTTTTTTGATGACTTCGGCGGGAGACTGGTCCAGGGCCTTTTTCAGACCTTCATATCCTTCAGTTGCCAGGTAGTCCGCCAGAGAGACGGGGTCCACATGGCCGCAGCGCACCAGTGCCGTGCGAACCTGATGGTTCATGACGCCATCGGTGTCGACCTCGTTTTCGTGGCGCAGCAGATGGTCCTTCAGAGTCTGTGCCGCGTGGCCCGTAAGCAGAGTTTCAGCCATTTCGGGGGTGATGCGACCGTACAGATTTCGCTCGCCGCTCTCCTCGACCACTTCGACCAGAGGTTCCGCGTAACAGAGCCCCAGGCAGCCTGTCTCCGAGACGTTAAACTCCGGATGGGAGGCCGCCAGCGTCTTGAGACGCTCCAGGACTTTGGCAGCGCCCGCTGCGATTCCACACGTTGCTGTGCCAACCACAATGTGTTTCATGGGTTCACCTTGATGGCAGGGTTCACTGGGCGGAACCGTCAGGGCCAGCGCCTGATTTTCGAAGTTGTTTCACCAGGGCCGTGACCTTGCGGGGGTTCAAGGAGCCATAGGTTTCGTCATTCACCATGACCACCGGTGCCAGCGAGCAGCAGCCCACACAATTGACCGATTCCAGGGTGAACAGGCCGTCGGCATCGGTCTGCCCCCGGCGCACATTCAGCATCTCTTCCATGGTTGCTTCCAGCCTGGACGAGCCATTGACGTGGCATGCGGTGCCGTTGCAGACCTTCACCACAAACTTGCCCCGGGGGGTCAGGCGAAACTGGGTGTAAAAGGTCACTACGCCGTAAATTTCTGCCACGGGGACGCCGGTCACCTGGGAAATGGCCTCCATGGCCGAGACTGGAACGTAACCATAGGCTTCCTGTGCCGTCTGAAGGAGCGGAATCAGGTCTGCGTGCCCACCTGAAGTGGCTTCCAGCGCCTGCTGGAACGAGTCTGCGGAGTCTGGAAGGTGCGGCATGTTTGCCTCCGATACGCTTGGCATTTCACGGCTGGCTAGTCTGTCGCAAATCTCCCGTGATGGGAATGGCAATTCGAGTCCTTGTGGGAATCCACGAGCCTGAGGTACTCTTCGGTCAACCGGAGGAAGGGGTGTCATGCAACTAGGTGAGCTTGTTTGGAAGGAACACGAAGGGAACCCGCTGATTCACCCTCCCAAGTGGGAGTTCATCATTGCGGATCCGACGTTTTTGCCGCCCCAGCAGTGCCCCGATGGGCAATGGCACCTGTTTGCGCATGGGGTGGTGCGTGGCATCTTCCATTTTGTTTCCAGCGACGGCGTGAAGTGGGAACCGCAAGGTGTTGTGGTGCGGGGTCTAAGGCCGTTCCTGCTGAAACACGAGGGGGAGTATTTCTTATACTTCGAGTTTATACGTCACCCCTGGAAATCCGAGATTCGGGTGATGCGCAGCAAGGATCTGTGGACGTGGTCCAAGCCCCAAGCCGTGATTTCACCATCCCTTCCACGGGAGGGCAGTTGGGCATTCACCAACGGGAATCCGTGTGTGGTAGACCAGGGTGATCACTTTTGGCTCTATTACAGTGCGGGTCTGTGCTGGCTTAAGGATTGTGGGTTTCCCGAGCCTCGGCACATCGGGGTGGCCACTGCGCCTTCGCCGCTTGGGCCCTTTACGAAAGAGTTGGAACCCATTCTTTCCCCAAGTGCGGCCGTGCCATATCGC